>NZ_MUET01000089.1:0-9405 GCF_001995685.1 Salinivibrio sp. IB282
TAGCCGTCGTTTCCAACGGTTATCCCCCTCGTCAGGGCAGGTTCCCAGCCGTTACTCACCCGTCCGCCGCTCGACGTCCAGCAAATCCACCGAAGCTTCAATGCTGCCGTTTCCGCTCGACTTGCATGTGTTAGGCCTGCCGCCAGCGTTCAATCTGAGCCATGATCAAACTCTTCAATTTAAGTTTGGTGTTTCCGTAGAAGCTGCTCAATGAATACTGATTACTGTTTATCTCCGAAGAGACAAACGAATTGACTGTGCCGAACAACTATAAAAGTTGTCGTTTGGTCACTCAGTTCATCGAATAAATCTTTTTGTCTATTCTTAACGAGTGCCCACACAGATTGCATAGGTCAAATTGTTAAAGAGCGCCGCCCAATCTTGAGCGGGAGTGGCATTTTACGCCACCGAGGCAATGAGTCAAGCGTTTTGTTTGCTTGGCTATTTTGCCGTTGTTAGCGCGGCTTGCCGTGCCAACGAGAGCGCATTATAGAGAGGTAATTTTTGGGCGCAAGGATTTTTTGAAGAAAACAGCACAAGCGATTAAAAACCAACCAAGCGGGTGATAACTCACTCTTTTGGGCGCTTATTACATACCTTGGTATCGAAGCGTTGACCCTGTGAAGTAAAATCTCAGCGTCTGTTCCTTATTTCGGTAATCTTGCCAGCGAACTTCCAATACAAGTGTTTTCGCATAAACACCGTCATCATCGGTGAGCACATTTTTAATCTCAGTCACTGCCAGTTGGTAACCCGTGTCTTCGGTATCTATCAAACATCGTGCTAAACGGCTCAACCTCATGACTACAGAGTGGCTTGCACTGCAGGGCGTATCCGTGTTCATTAAACGCCAATGCGACAGTTGGTTACTAGCAACGTGCATAGCCCCTTCGGCCAAGCGCACATTGTGTTGCTTAGCTTGAATATCAACAGTGAGTGTATAAATACCTGCGCCCGTTACCGCAACTAACACTAGCGCAATCAATATTTCTATAAAGGAAAAGCCTCGCGCTCGTAACATGCTAACCCTCCCCAAGAGGCGGCTTGATGTCATGGTAGCTATTATTTACGGGCCGCCACTGCTTAAGCCCAGCAAAACTCTGCTGTAATACCTCACCACTATAAGTAGGTATGAATGCACCATACACCACGGAGTGGCCATTAGGCACGTCGGTGATAAATGCCCCCTCGGGTTCAAAGGTACCACTAAACCAAAAAGGCACACGGCGTGCTTGCTCAGGGTTGGTAACAGTCGATGTAATCAATTGGCAAAGTTCTTGGATATTACTATCGTTGTGAGAGCAAGACATCTCGCCAGATTCGGAGATGATCATCCCCCATTGCTCAGCAAATTCTCTCGCATTCAGCTTATCGGTGTTAAACTGATAAACCGCTCCTTTAAACGGTCTAATCGCACCACGCAGCGCCACAATGCCATCTTGTACAACCAGTAAAATCGGAGGTTCACTTGGTAACGCCTCTAAACCCTCTCGGCTTAGATCACAAGGCCCATCCACCCAGACTTTTGCATTCGCACTTTCTCTGTGTTTACTACTTGCGACTGCATCCAATAGGGTTTCATAACATAACGAGGGGTCACCTTGGGTATTAACAACAAAACCGCCTTGTCGCTCAAATTGCTCTCTGACTGTTTTCCACTGCGCGCGAGGAACACCAAAGTAATCTTTGAACAAGTCCATATTATCAACATTGGTTTGTACATCTTTTTTGAGCAGCGTCTCTGCCTCATCGCGGCTATCCGCGACTTCGCCATAATGGACTTCAGTTTTATACTCGGGTGCACATTCTTCACCCTCTCCTAAGTGAACGGTAAATATGTTTTGACTTTTTTCCTCTTCATTCTTTGAGCTCTCTGAACTCTTTGACTGATTCTCACCGAGCGTGCGCGGACGAATCATGACATCGCCCCCGGCTACAATTGAATGACATTCATATAAACCATCCTCTCGCTTTTTTCCCTTTGCTGGTCGCCATCTATTGCCACCGTAAAACGCTGCTGATCCTGAAGTGACAAATGAACTTCTTCGTGCACCGGTGGCTTTTGCTAGGGTCACTCCGACTTGTTGCTGTGCATGAGTCGCGTAAAGATGCCACATTCCGCGATCACTATTTTGCCAAGGCTCCAACCATAATTGGCTCCCTGCGATATGTTGACAAGGTGAGAGTTGCGCTATCCCCGCTGCCACATCGTCTTTCGATAAATGAATACCATCATGTTTGATCTTAGCCACCGCGCAATCTAGAGCCGCCCACGCTCTAGAAAGGGATTGCTCGGTTGTGATTCTCGCCTGTGTTTGTTGGATATCATTGACTGCGCGTCGACTGACACCTAATACGATAAGAAGCGTAATTAGAGCGATGCTGGCGACCACCGCCAGGGTGGCTATACCTTGGTCACGCGTGCATTTTGCGACGTACTTCATGATGAGGCCACCGTATTAGCTAAAACCAATGTTCGCGACACATCTTTACGCAGACCAGGTTGGCGGTTTAGCGAGGCGGAAACCTTGATAGTCAATGAGGTAATGCGTCGACCATTTTCGGTATGCACCTCGTTACGGGTAAAAGATAAATGCGAGATCTTCAATGCACGAGAAGAAATATCTCGCCAATAACCTGATTCACACGACCAGTTCGCCGTGTCTCGGTGATTTTCATAGATCTCTATGGCATGGGCTTCTGTATCTAGTCGAAAACCTTTGGCGTCATCTTTACCCACGGTATTCGTGGGATGGAGACTGTCTTGTTGATAAGCAAAACGAAGGCATTGCCCTTGACGCTGCGAGGGAGTTTCATCAATCAGTAAAAGGTGAAGATCATGACTACTGTCAAAGAGATAGGGCGACGCGCCATCACACTGGTAGCACATTCCGGCTCGACGTATCTCAGTTTCCATCATCGTTAATAAGCGGCTGACTTCGAGCGATAAGCGCGTCTTGGCATCAATCCTGGCTTGCATTGTGGTCGCCGAAGTCATCACAGAGAGTGCGGTGATTGAAACTAAAATACTCACCGACAAGCCAACTAAAAGCTCAACTAATGAGTACCCTTTGGAATTAGCTACACGCACTGTCGATACCACTCCACTGACAGGATTCAAAACCCAGGTACTGACGAACTTGCACTACATAGTCTGGCTGTTGGCGCTTCTTAGCCATTAATCCAAGTGTGAGGTTGAGGTTCGGCCGCTGGGTTCGAAAGTCAATCGTAAATAAATCGCCGTCTGGCTGTAATTGCCACTCTTCTTTAACTTGTTTTTTTAGTGTGACCTGTTTATCTAGCCTCACCATCAAGGCTTGCGTTTGATGGCAGGCGTGAGTCGATGGCTGTTGGGCTGATGCTCGGACTGTGGACGCTGATTCTGCTTTGGCAACAATGCAGTCAATCCCACCCTCACTCACCAAGCTAACAACATACGGTCGACTTTCTTCGACAGCTCGGCTTTGTGCCAACTGAAACAAACTAGAGAGTGCCGCACTCTCATTGGCAATTAACGTCGCTTGGTGCGCTTTTTGAAAGTTGGGAAACGCAATACTGCATGTAACCGCCAGCACAGCAAGCGCAATCAGTGACTCTATTAAAGTAAAGCCATGATAACGTCGTTTTTGATGAGAGATAAAACGCATACTGCCTCCCAGGATCTTCGCCTGCTGATTGCGCTCAGATTACCACTCTCATAACCTCTGTATGCGTTTGGTGATTGAGTCTTCGAGAGGCCCGTAGAAATGCGTTTATCTTTTTGTCGCTATTTACAACATGGGGTGACATTGATCGAAATGATGCTCGTCTTGGCTATCATCGCCACACTTGCAGGGGTAGTCATACCCAGCTATACAGAGTACCAACAACGACAGACACGGCACGCAGCGACGCGACACTTAATTCAGTTACAAGCCTGGGTAGAGCAGCAGTTCATTACGACAAAACACTATCCTTCGGTATCAGATGCAACCGACTTAGAAGCAAAAGCACTCTGTGCCGATTGCCAGTTATCGCCTGATTATCGATTCGAAATTCAAAGTGGGGAGGCTACCTATAAGATCCTTGCTCACCCGCGAGCTAATCACTCACAAACCGATGATCCCTGCGCAACCTTAGTGCTCTATGCTAATGGACTAATAACCTCTACCTCATCCAACGCATCCTGCCCCTTACCCCAAGATCGTGCAAAAAGTGGGGTTCTTCAGACATTAAAACGGCCAGCATAGAGCTGGCCGCTAATTATTTCAGTACGCTCTGACTCGCCGTCGAGCGTAGCGGGAGAAACTCAGTCGTTTATCCGGTTAAATCGTCAAAGAATTTCTTAACACCGTCAAAGAAACCTTCTGATTTTGGCTTGTGCTTTTTCGCCTCAGAGCCACTAAACGACTCTTCCAGCTCCTGAAGCAGCTCTTTCTGCCGGCTACTCAAATTAACTGGAGTCTCAACCACCATTTTGCAGATGAGATCGCCAACACCGCCGCCACGAACAGACTGCACACCTTTACCGCGCATGCGGAACATGCGACCCGTTTGTGTTTCTGCTGGGACTTTTAAGCTAACACGACCATCTAAGGTAGGGACTTCAACCTCGCCGCCGAGGGCTGCCATGGTGAAGCTCACTGGTACTTCGCAGTAGAGGTTGTTGCCATCACGGGTAAAAATATGATGTTCGCGGATGTGCACTTGAACATACAAGTCACCCGCCGGGGCACCGTTTTCACCCGCTTCACCTTCTCCGGATAAGCGAATGCGATCACCCGTATCAACCCCCGCAGGGATTTTCACATTCAAGTGCTTGGTTTCTTTTACGCGACCTTGGCCGTGGCAACTGTTACAAGGATCTTTGATAATGGTCCCGCTGCCATGACACGTTGGACATGCTTGTTGAACCGCAAAGAAACCTTGGCGCATTTGCACTTGGCCGATACCGTTACAGGTTCCACAGGTTTGTTTTTTCGAACCTGGTTTCGCCCCACTGCCATCGCAGGTTTTACACCCGACATAAGTAGGGACTTCGATCTCTTTGCTGACGCCACGGACCGCTTCTTCAAGCGTAAGCTCCATGTTGTAGCGTAAATCGGCTCCACGTTGCGCGCGTTGCTGACCACCACGACGACCTCCGCCGAATATATCGCCGAATACGTCACCAAAAATATCGCTAAAGTCAGCACCTCCACCGAAGCCACCGCCGCCGAAGCCGCCGCCTCCCATGCCGCCTTGTTCAAAGGCTGCGTGACCATATTGATCATAGGCTGCGCGTTTTTGYGGGTCGGTCAGCACTTCATAGGCCAACTTAATTTCTTTAAACTGATCGGCTGCATCTTCGCCTTTGTTGCGGTCTGGGTGATATTTCATTGCCAGCCGCTTATAGGCTTTTTTAATATCGCGCTCGCTTGCATCGCGGCTTAAGCCGAGCACTTCATACAAATCTCTTTTAGACATGGTCTGACTGCACCTGTTTACGTCAACAAAACAAAGACGTTCAATTCACTGTTTGATAAAACGACGGGCGAAGGAGATTGCTCCCCTACGCCCGTGCTTATTAACGACAGTGCTTTCGCTTATTTCTTGTCGTCGTCTTTAACTTCTTCGAACTCAGCATCGACAACATCGTCGTCTTGTTTTGCTGAATCAGCACCGGCGTCTTGCTGCGCCTGCTCATCTTGAGCTTGCTGCTGCGCGATTTCCATCAGTTTTGATGAAGCGGCAACCAGTGCTTGAACCTTCGCATCGATGTCTTCTTTATCTTCACCGTTACGTGCGGTTTCCAGCTCAGAAATGGCGGTTTCGATCTTCTCTTTGTCTTCTGCAGGCAGTTTGTCACCTGCTTCTTCCATTTGCTTACGCGTGCCGTGAACCAGTTGGTCAGCTTGGTTGCGCGCAGTCACTAGCTCTTCGAACTTCTTGTCCGCTTCTTTGTTAGCTTCTGCTTCTTGCACCATCTTCTCAACGTCTTCGTCACTTAGGCCGCCAGACGCTTGGATAGTGATCTTCTGCTCTTGGCCGGTTTGCTTATCAGCCGCAGACACATTCAAGATACCGTCAGCGTTCAAATCGAAGGTCACTTCGATTTGTGGCACACCGCGTGGCGCAGGCTGGATGCCCTCGAGGTTGAACTGACCCAGTGATTTGTTATGCATGGCTTGCTTACGCTCACCCTGAATCACGTGGATTGTTACCGCGCTTTGGTTGTCTTCTGCAGTTGAGAACACCTGGTTCGCCTTAGTTGGGATCGTGGTGTTTTTCTCAATCAGCTTGGTCATCACACCGCCCATGGTTTCGATACCCAGTGAAAGAGGCGTCACGTCAAGCAGCAGTACGTCTTTTACATCACCAGACAGTACGCCACCTTGTGCCGCGGCACCCATGGCAACGGCTTCGTCAGGGTTCACGTCTTTACGTGCATCCTTACCAAAGTACTCTGCCACTTTGGCCTGTACCATTGGCATACGGGTTTGACCGCCAACCAAGATAACGTCAGTGATTTCGTCAACGGATAGCTCGGCATCAGCCAGTGCGACTTTCATTGGTTCTAGTGAGCGCTGAACCAGATCTTCAACCAGAGACTCAAGCTTGGCACGAGTCACTTTGATGTTCATGTGCTTAGGACCGGTTGCGTCCGCCGTCACATAAGGCAAGTTCACGTCTGTTTGCTGCGCAGAAGACAGTTCAATCTTCGCTTTCTCAGCCGCTTCTTTGACACGTTGCATCGCTAGCGGGTCTTGACGCAGGTCGATGCCTTGCTCTTTTTTGAACTCGTCAACCAAGTAGGTGATCAAGCGGTTATCGAAATCTTCACCACCAAGGTGCGTGTCACCGTTTGTGGCCAATACTTCGAACGTTTGCTCGCCATCTACCTCATCGATTTCGATGATAGAGATATCGAAGGTACCACCACCTAGGTCATACACAGCGATTGTGCGATCGCCGCCTTTTTTATCTAGACCATAAGCCAGTGCCGCTGCTGTTGGTTCGTTGATGATACGTTTAACTTCTAGGCCTGCGATACGACCAGCATCTTTGGTTGCTTGACGCTGAGAGTCGTTAAAGTAAGCAGGGACTGTGATAACCGCGCCAGTCACTTCCTCGCCGAGGAAATCTTCAGCGGTTTTCTTCATTTTCTTCAGGACTTCAGCAGACACCTGTGGCGCAGCCATTTTTTGGCCTTTCGCCTCAACCCAAGCGTCACCGTTATCTGCCTTAACAATTTTGTAAGGCATGATGCTGATATCACGCTGCACTTCTTCATCTTCGAAGCGGCGGCCGATCAGACGCTTGATAGCAAACAGGGTGTTTTCTGGGTTTGTCACTGCCTGGCGCTTCGCAGGCTGACCGACAAGTGTTTCACCATCTTGTGTGTAAGCGATAACCGATGGTGTTGTACGATCACCCTCTGCGTTCTCAATGACGCGCGTTTTTTCACCGTCAAGTACGGCGACACATGAGTTGGTTGTACCCAAGTCAATACCAATGATTTTACCCATCTGGTGCTCTCCGAAATTCGTTCTATGGCTTTAATGCGTTACCCCTTATGTGGGGGTAACTGTGAGAGGTTCAACCCCCTCACCGCAATTTTATTTAGTGCTGCCGTTTAAATAAGGGCAGCCGAGTGCTTTTCAAGGGGAGGAAGCAAAAAAACACCGAATTTAGTTTAGTAAGCTCTCTCCCGGGCCTAATTAGGCTTTTTCGTCAACGTTACCTTGCGGCGCTTTGGATACCATCACCATGGCTGGGCGCACAACACGGCCGTTTAGTTCATAGCCTTTTTGCATCACCATCATCACGGTGTTTGGCTCGTGCTCGGCGCTTTCTTGAATGGTCATCGCCTGATGCAATTCTGGGTCAAACGGTTGACCTTGAGGATCGATCGCTTTCAAGCCAAACTTATCAATGGTGTCCATCATGGTTTTCAGCGTCAGCTCAACCCCTTCCACCATTGGTTTGATTGATTCGTCTTCCTTGTCGGCCATTTCAACCGCGCGTTCAAGGTTATCAATCACAGGTAWAAGTTCACCGGCAAATTTCTCTAGGGCAAACTTGCGCGCTTTATCCACTTCTTGCTCGGTGCGACGACGCATGTTGTCAACATCAGCGCGAGCACGTAGCACACTATCTTGCTGCTCTTGCACCTTGGCTTCGCTTGCCTCAAGCGCTGCTTCTAGCTCGGTGATGCGCGCAATCATGGCTGCGGTTTCTTCATGTTCAATGTCTGCACCACCACTTGCTTGTTGCTCAGCGGCCTGCTCTTTACCTTTGGCTTCAGCAGCTTGCGCATCTTTCATCGCTTCCTGCTCTTGCTTCACTTTCTGTTCTTCGCTCATGATCACTCCGACACAAATGGCATTGCCCAGCACGCCACTGGGACTATTCAACTTGATTGACGAAAGTATTATGGGGATGAATCTTTATGATTCAACCGCTCGCATAACGCAAATCACGACAATCGCTTTTTTACCGCGTTATACTGGGCACAAATAACGATGAGATCCTGATTATGTCGACAGCATTCCAGCGCATTGCCCTGATTGGCAAACCTCGTAACCCGGAAGCGGTTAACACACACATAGGCCTCTATCACTGGCTAACTGAACGCGGTTATGAGGTGTCCATTGACACACGCTTGAGCACCAATCTTGGTTTGCCCGATGCCCATTACTTGGATCTCGTGACGATAGGCCAACACGCCGACTTAGCCATTGTGATCGGTGGGGACGGCAATATGCTCGGCGCCGCACGTGTACTGTCTCGCTGCGATATCAAGGTGATCGGAGTGAACCGCGGTAACCTCGGCTTTCTCACCGATTTGGATCCCGAAGCCTTTGAACATGCGCTGGAAGCGGTATTAAGCGGTGAGTACTTGGAAGAAGACCGTTTTTTACTTGAAACCGAAATTCATCGTCACGATCAGGTAAAAAGCCATAACGCTTCATTGAATGAAGCGGTACTTCACCCCGGGCAAGTCGCGCACATGATTGAATTTGAGGTGTACATTAACGAGCAGTTCGCCTTCTCTCAGCGATCGGACGGGATCATTATTTCAACGCCCACAGGCTCAACGGCATACAGCTTATCCGGCGGTGGTCCTATTTTATCTCCCAGCCTCGACGCGATTTCGCTCGTGCCTATGTTCCCGCATACATTGTCGAGCCGTCCATTGGTTGTTGATGGCAACCGCCGTATTAAATTACTGGTTTCGCCTGACAACCGCGGGACACTGGAAGTGAGCTGTGATGGCCAAGTTTCCTTGCCGGTAAACCCTGGGGACGAAGTGCACATTTACAAAAGTCCCGCCACGCTCAAACTCATTCATCCTCAAGATTATAATTATTACAACACGCTACGAAAAAAACTGGGTTGGTCTTCTAAGTTGTTTTAAGCCAGCTGTTTCTTATCTTTTACATG
>NZ_MUET01000009.1:0-59099 GCF_001995685.1 Salinivibrio sp. IB282
GATAAGCGCTGAAAGCATCTAAGCGCGAAGCTGGCCCCGAGATGAGTCATCCCTAGAGCTTCGAGCTCTCTAAAGGGTTGTCGTAGACGACGACGTTGATAGGCAGGGTGTGTAAGCGCTGGATAAGCGCTGAAAGCATCTAAGCGCGAAGCTGGCCCCGAGATGAGTCATCCCTAGAGCTTCGAGCTCTCTAAAGGGTTGTCGTAGACGACGACGTTGATAGGCAGGGTGTGTAAGCGCTGTGAGGCGTTGAGCTAACCTGTACTAATTGCCCGTGCGGCTTAACCATACAACACCCAAGCGGTTTTGGGTTGGACTTAAAATAAGCCAGTTGATTGTGGCGAGAACGAACAGCTTTCTAGATTACAAAATTTTGCTTGGCGACCATAGCGCTTTGGACCCACCTGACTCCATGCCGAACTCAGTAGTGAAACGAAGCAGCGCCGATGGTAGTGTGGGGTCTCCCCATGTGAGAGTAGGACATCGCCAGGCTTGCTTTCTTGTTTTCAGATTTTTGGAAAAATCTGAAGGCAAAAACGCTTATCTTGCTGATTGCTCGATGCTTTGATAACGATGATGCTCATGTATTGCCATACACTGTGCATATCGCTTCAAAACTCCCTACGCATAGCTCGCAATTTAAGCATCAAAGCAGATATGTGTAAGACTTTGATAAGAGAATACAGAGCCCTGACCTGACGGTCGGGGCTTTTTTGTATCTGTTATTTTTGTACTCAGCGTTGTGCTTTTCCCTTCCTGCTCGAGTTTCTACCGTGCGCTTTTCTGATCTTCTTTTCTCTTCTGTGCGTAAGTATTTTGCTAGGAGGTGTGAATATGGTGACTGTATTTTATGACAGCATGTGTCCTTTATGCGTGAAAGAAATGCGTAAGCTATCTCGCTGGGATACCGAGGGTGCGTTGCAGCTGGTTGATATTCATCAAGCTGACTTCTCTGTTCGTTTTCCTGACATAGATCCCAGTGCCGCCAATCGCATTTTGCATGCGCAAGATAGCGGCGGGCAGATAGTGTATGGTTTAGATGCGACTTATGTAGCTTGGCGGGCTGTGAATAAAGGATATTGGGTGAAGTGGCTACGCTGGCCTGGTATTGCCTGGTTCGCTGATAAACTGTACCTGTTCTTTGCCCAACACCGTTATCGCCTATCCGCGCTGTTAACGGGGCAAGCTCGCTGTCAACAATGCCAACTTAAGTAAGGATGGATATGGCTCTGAGTGTGTATGAGAGAGACGATATACTGGCGATGGAAAAGCGTTATCGCGCGGCGTTCGTGAACAGCCTGTCCGGCTTTAAATCGGCGAACCTGCTAGGCACCAGTGACTCAAATCGACAGACAAACTTGTGCATTGTGAGCTCTGCGTTTCATCTAGGGGCCAACCCAGCGTTAATGGGTGTGATTATCCGCCCTGATACCGTACCGCGTGATACCTTAGAAAACATTCGCGAAACTGGGATTTATACACTCAACCATGTTCAAAAGGAAATGGTTGTCGCGGCGCATCAAACGTCAGCACGCTATCCACACGGGGTGTCTGAATTTGAGCAAGTGGGGTTTACGCCCTTATGGCGTGAGCGCATTAATGCGCCTTATGTTCAAGAAGCTGCAATACGTCTTGGTCTCATTCTTCGTGAGGAGCATACCATGGCCATTAATGGCACCCACCTATTGGTTGGTGAGATCATTGAGGCGCATGTTCCAGATAGCTGCATCAGCCATGATGGTTTTGTCGATATTGAGCAAGCAGGCACCGTCGCATTGAGTGGCTTAGACAGCTACCACTGCACCGACCGTGTGGGACGGCTCAGTTACGCTAAACCCGACAGCATGCCTGAGTGGCTTGATTAGCGGGTACGCGACATATAATAGGCATCAACAAACTCGCCGTTACGGAACGCAAACTGTTTGGCGGTGCCTTCAATTTCAAAGCCAAATTTTTGATAGAGGCGGGTCGCAGCAGCGTTATCTGTATAAACGGTCAACTCTGTCCGTGATACGTTCAACCAGTTTTCGGCTAAATCGATCGCTCTTTCCATGAGCGCACTACCAATGCCGCGGCCTTGATAGGCATCGTGAACGCCCATGCCAATAWCTGCAACGTGGCGACGGCGAGGATTCGCGGCAATGACCAAGCTGAGGTTGCCGACCACTTTCCCCTCCAGCTCAGCAACCAATGGGTATACGCCATCAGGTACCTGATTAAGTCGCTTTTCCCACATGGCAAGGCTCGGCATCGGCAATTGCAGGGTGCCTGCTTGAGCCTTGGGTTGCGCATAGATATCACGTATCGCCGGAATGTCGTCGGCGTGGTATTGACGAATAATCAGAGACATAACACATCCTTGTGGTGAGTTTTCTTTTTAATAAGCCATGGAATTAAGGATAAATCAACAGCTTATATTGAATAAGTTTCTGATTATTCACTCTAAATGGAGATCCAGCGGCGTTTTACTTGCTCGGCCACCGGTTTCCCGGGTCAGTTGAGGGACCAAATAGCCGGAGAGCTGCTCGATAATCTCCTGCATTAACGTGCGCGCTTCATCGTCTGAGACTAAAAAGTGAGCGGCGCCCTGGACTTTATCCAATACATGCAGGTAGTAAGGTAAAACGCCGGCATCAAATAGTCGTTGACTCAGTGCCACCAACGCATCCGCACTATCATTCACCCCTTTTAGCAGCACGCTTTGATTGAGCAGCGTAATTCCCGCTTGTCGCAATGTGTGGAGCTTATCGCTTAACTCGGTATCTACCTCATTGGCATGGTTGATGTGGGTGACCATCACTACTTGTAAACGCGAGTGCGATAAGCGCTCGGTCAGCGCTGAGGTGATGCGTGCGGGGATCACGACGGGCAAGCGAGAGTGGATACGCAGCCGTTTAACATGTGTTATTGGCTCGATAGCACTGATGAGCCAATCGAGCTCCTCATCTTTGGCCATCAGCGGGTCGCCACCCGATAAAATCACTTCGTCTATCTCTGCATGAGCGGCGATATAATCCAGCGCCCCTTGCCACACGCGTTTGCTGCCTTTGTTATCTTGATAAGGGAAGTGGCGGCGGAAGCAATAACGGCAATTTATTGCACAGCCTCCCTTAACGATCAGCAACACACGGTTGTGGTACTTGTGTAACAAACCAGGAATCGCATTGTCTTGCTCTTCCAGTGGGTCAGCGCTGAACCCGTCAACCTCATTAAATTCTTCCGCAATCGGCAGTACTTGCTTTAGTAATGGATCATTAGGGTTGCCCTTTTCCATTCTGGCGACAAAACTGCGTGGGACACGCTGTGAAAACAAACGGCGCGCCTTAAAACCGGATTCCCATCCCTGTGGTGAAATATCAAGCATTTGCAGCAGTTCATTGGGATCTGTGATCGCCTCTGCGAGTTCTTTGATCCAGTTTCGCTCAACAGCAGGTTGGATTCGGGTTATGATGTGCGACATTTGTGAAAACTCGAAGATGTTAAGAGGATCAAGATGGCGTCTTTCAGCACTAATGAATTCCGCGGCGGTTTGAAAATTATGCTCGATAACGAGCCGTGTGTCATTACCGAAAATGAATTCGTAAAGCCAGGCAAAGGTCAGGCGTTTAACCGTGTCAAAATCCGTAAGTTGATCTCCGGTAAAGTACTAGAGAAAACATTTAAATCGGGTGACAGCGTTGAAGCGGCCGACGTGATTGAAGTCGAGATGGATTACCTGTACACAGACGGTGAATTCTATCACTTCATGAACAATGAAACCTTTGAGCAAATTGCGTCTAATGAGAGCGCAGTGGGTGATAACGTCAAGTGGCTAGTCGAGAACAACACTTGTACGCTTACKCTTTGGAATGGTGACCCTATCGTGGTTACCCCACCTAACTTTGTTGAACTCGAAGTGACGGAAACTGATCCTGGTTTGAAAGGTGATACGCAAGGCACGGGTGGTAAGCCAGCGACACTGAGCACAGGCGCTGTGGTTCGCGTGCCTTTATTTATTCAAATCGGCGAAGTGATTAAAGTCGATACCCGTACGGGTGAGTACGTTGGACGGGTTAAGTAACCTTTGCAAAAAAGCCCTGCGCTTCTTCAGCCAGGGCTTTTTTTATGCCTCGTTTTTACTGGGATTAAACAATCAACACCAACAGCACGGCGGCAATGCTGACGGCAAAAGCGATGGCATAGCACACCACTTTGCCTGCTAACCCCACATGCAGCTTCAAATCATGCAGCCCGTGATGAATGCGGTGCATGGCGTGCCACATTGGTAGCGCCAGCGTGGCGAGGATCAGCAGTTTGCCCAGCCAGTGATCAGCAAACATCATCACGCGGTCATAGCTCAATGCGGATGGGTCAATAATGCCAAGTGGGATGAGCACCCCTAGAATCAAGACAGTCACCGGGGTAAACATCGCGAACCAGGTCCCCCCGGCGCCAAATAAACTCCACCAAATGGGCTCATCAGAACGTTTGGGTTTGGGATCGATCATAACACCTCCTAAATGAGCACCAGAGCAATCAGTGATATCACCGCCACCGCGGCCCATTGCGCACCAATCACCCATTTACCGTCGAGCAGTTTGCCTTTAATGCGAATCGGCATCACTTGCGGCATCATGCTGAAAAATGTGGTGGCATGAAACAGGCTGGCGACCAAGGCAACCAGGTTCAAGAGAACCACAACCGGGTGGGCCATGTAATCCAGCCAGCTTTGCCATGCTTGCGGTCCCTGAACCAAGCAGATTAACCCAGCGGTGAGACTAAGCGTGAAGAAGACCAAAGGCAGTACTGTCGCTTCTCGCACCATATAAAAGCGGTAGAACGGATGGTCGAGCCACCAAGTACGCGGCATGGGGCGTGTATAGGGTTTGCGATTACTCATCCTCTTACCTCCTGCCCATCTTTATTGGGATTAAACATGGCAATCACCATATCTTGGGTGGAAGCCACCTTGCCTTGGTTGACTGCACCTGCAGGATCAACACTCTTCGGACACACTTTTGAGCAGTAGCCGACGAAAGTGCACCCCCATGCGCCGTTATCACTATTAATCAGAGGCATGCGTTGGGCTTTCCCCTTGTCGCGGCTGTCAAGATTATAGCGGTGTGCCAGCGCGATCGCGGCAGGACCAAGAAAGTCGGGATTGAGACCAAACTGAGGACAAGCGGCGTAGCATAAGCCGCAATTGATACAAGCGGCAAACTGTTTGTAGCGTGCCATTTGTTCAGGCGTTTGCGTATTGGGCCCGTCTTCAGGGCGGCGATCATTGCCCAAAATATAAGGTTTGATCGCTTCAAGACGCTCGATAAAGGGCGTCATATCGACAACGAGGTCTTTTTCGATGGCAAAATTAGCCAAAGGCTCAATCACCACCCCTTTGGCGTAATCACGTAAAAACGCTTTGCAAGCGAGCTTGGGCACACCATTGACCATCATCCCGCATGAGCCACAAATGGCCATGCGACACGACCAGCGATAAGAGAGCGACTTATCGAGGTTGTCTTTGATATACCCCAGCGCATCCAAGACCGACATGGTTTCATCGCCGGGTACAACGAAAGATTGCGAGTAAGGCGCATCATCCGTTGCCGGATCGTATCTGAGCACTGAGACCTGGTAGGTAGTTTGCGTCATGATGCGGGCTCCTCTTGTTGATCCACATTGCCACCATTGGCGTGTTCCGCCGCATCGCCATATAGGCGCGCTTTTGGTTGTGATTTGGTGATTTTGACATCGCCATAGTCAATGCGAGGACCGCTTTCGGGTTGATAGAACGCCAAGGTGTGTTTGAGGTAGTTATCATCATCACGCTCGGTGCAGCCTTCATCTAGCCGTTGGTGAGCGCCACGAGACTCCTTACGCTGGATGGCAGAATGTGCCATGGCTTCTGCGACTTCCAAGCCATAGCCGACCTCAATGGCGTAGAGCAGATCGGTATTGAACACACTGCCTTGGTCTTGGATGGCAACATCTTGATAGCGTGCTTTGAGTTCAGCAATTTTATCAATGGTTGCTTGCATTAGATCGTGGCGACGATAAATACCGCAGCCGGCTTCCATTGTCTCGCCCAGCTCTTTGCGAATATCCGCCCAGTTTTCTTCGCCTTGGTGGCTCAAGAGCTTATCAATGCGCGCTTTGACGTTCTGAATCTGGGCATCAATAGCCGCTTGATTCCAACCTGTGAAGGCCGCTGCCCGTTTTGCGGCGCCTTCACCCGCTAAACGACCAAATACCGCCAATTCAGCGAGCGAGTTTGAGCCGAGTCGATTAGCGCCGTGCAAGCCGACGGAGGAGCACTCACCAACCGCAAATAATCCGTTAACGCGCGTTTCGGTTTGGGCATCCGTTTCAATGCCACCCATGGTGTAGTGCACGGTGGGACGAATTGGGATCGGCTCTTTGGCAGGGTCAACATTGACATAGGCTTTGGCGAGCTCACAAATAAACGGTAGTCGTTCTTGAATGTAATCTTCGCCGAGGTGACGCAAATCAAGATGCACAACGTCACCGAGCGTGTGCTTGATGGTATTGCCTTTTTGTTGCTCATGCCAAAAGGCTTGCGAGACTTTATCGCGTGGGCCGAGCTCCATGTATTTGTTTTTTGGCTGCCCGACCGGTGTTTCTGGCCCGAGACCATAATCTTGCAGGTAACGATAGCCGTCTTTGTTGACAATAATACCACCTTCGCCACGGCAGCCTTCTGTCATTAAAATTCCCGTACCAGGCAGTCCTGTGGGGTGATATTGGACAAATTCCATATCACGCAGCGGGATGCCGTGGCGATAAGCCATGGCCATGCCATCACCGGTGACAATGCCACCATTGGTATTACAGCTATAAACGCGTCCCGCGCCGCCAGTGGCTAGCACCACTGATTTGGCTTTAATACAGACCAGCTCGCCTTCCGCCATATGGAGGGCAATCAAACCTTGTACTTGGCCGTCATCGACAATCAAATCAATCACAAAGTATTCATCGAGACGCTGGATTTGCGGGTATTTGGTCGAGGTTTGAAACAGGGTGTGGAGCATATGGAAGCCGGTTTTATCGGCAGCAAACCATGTACGCTCCACTTTCATGCCACCAAAGCGGCGGACATTGATACTGCCATCGTCTTTTCGGCTCCAAGGGCAGCCCCATTGCTCGAGTTGTACCATTTCGTGGGCACAATGTTTAACAAAGTAATCGACGACATCTTGCTCACATAACCAGTCGCCACCGCTCACGGTATCATTGAAGTGGTTGTCTAGGCTGTCTTCATCCTTGATGACGGCAGCCGAGCCACCCTCTGCGGCCACAGTGTGGGAGCGCATGGGGTAGACCTTAGATACCAGCGCAATATTAAGCGAGGGATCGGCCTCAGCGGCCGCAATAGCAGTGCGCAGCCCAGCGCCACCGGCGCCAATCACTGCAATATCTGTGGTAAGGATCTGCACGTTCATCCTCCAGTGTAGGGAAAGCCAGTGCTTGGCTTGTTTATTGTTCTGCTGTCATGGTAGGCAATCTGTGCAAAGCAAAAATTGACTCAGTCGGGGAATTGTCGCGATTTTGCGGGCATGGGTGTTAAATTGCATAAAAGTGTGATGTTAGTCGTTAAGTGCCTGCCTCTCTTGTAAAAAGGGAAAATGCTGACAAAGAAAATGCGGCATGTGACACATGTGTGTCGTGCGACACCGGTTGTGAGTACTTGTCATTCCAGACGGCAGCGATAGACTGGCGTCACCAGAAAGCGCAAGAGTAACGAATGAGTGAGATGAAGCAGTGGCAGCCAACGGCAAGCGTGTCACAATTAAAAAAACGCGCTGCGATCATAGCCCGTATCCGTCAATTTTTTGCTGAACGTGAGGTATGGGAAGTGGATACCCCGGCACTGAGTCAAGCGGCGGTGACCGATGTGCATCTTCATAGTTTCAAAACGTCTTTGGTTGGGCCGGGTTTTGCTGACGGCGTCGCCTTGCACCTCATGACCAGTCCAGAATTCCATATGAAGCGGTTATTGGCCGCTGGAAGTGGTGCCATCTATCAGATCAGCAAAGCGTTTCGAAATGAAGAAGCCGGGCGCTACCACAACCCTGAGTTTACGATGTTGGAGTGGTACCAACCTGGCTATACCCACCATGACCTAATGGATGAGATGGATGCCTTGTTGCAAGCGGTACTCAGGTGCCAAGGTGCGACACGGATGAGCTATCAAACGGCATTTGCATCCTTCACCGGACTGTGCCCGTTAACCGCGGATATTATTCAGCTGCGTGCACTTGCCGCGACCCAAGGGCTTGCCGATATCACTGAGGATGAAACTGACAAAGACACCTTGCTGCAGCTGCTTTTCTCCGTGATGGTCGAGCCGAATATTGGCCAGCAGGCGCCCGCCTTTATTTATGACTTTCCTGCATCGCAAGCCGCGCTGGCAAAAATCAGCGAAGCAGACGCGCGTGTTGCGCATCGGTTTGAGGTGTATTACCAAGGCATTGAACTGGCTAATGGCTTTTATGAGTTGCAAGACGCCAACGAGCAACGACAGCGGTTTGAGGCGGATAATATCGCACGAGTCGCGCGCGGTTTATCGCCACAGCCTATCGATGAGCACTTACTGTCCGCGCTGGAAAGTGGTTTACCTGATTGCGCTGGGGTAGCATTGGGCGTCGACCGTTTAGTGATGTTGGCACTCGGTTGCCACCACATTGATGCGGTCACCGCTTTTCCGGTATCACGTGCGTAGAAGCGGGCAAAACAACGCCGCCCGAAGGCGGCGTTCGTCGTTAGGGGCGTGACGACAAGACGTTAGACTTTAAACTTGGATAAGTCTTGATGCATATCCCGCGCGGCTTGTGCCATGCTTTCACCTTGATCGCCGGTGGCACTGGCTTGCTGGTGGATCTCATAGGAGAGATCTTTTACCGCTTGGGTATTGCGGTTGATGTCGTCGGTCACCGCGCGCTGCTCTTCTGCGGCGCTGGCAATTTGAATCGCCATTTCCGAGATAGTACCAATCGCGCTGGTGATTTGATTGAGACGCTCACTGGCCGCTTCGGCGCGCTCCACACTTGATGTCGCCATTTCGTTACTTTGGGTCATATCATCGACCGCGCGTTGCGTGGTGTGCTGCAGCGTCTCAATCATATTGCGAATCTCTTCGGTGGAGCTATGCGTCCGTTGACTTAATACGCGCACTTCATCGGCAACCACTGCAAAGCCGCGCCCTTGCTCACCCGCCCGGGCCGCCTCAATCGCCGCGTTAAGGGCAAGCAAGTTGGTTTGTTCGGCCACTCCTTGAATGGTCGCGATGATTTGGTTAATGCTTTGTGCATTTTCATCCAGCTCACGGATCACATTGGTGGCACGCTCCACTTGCTCGGCGWGTTGAGTAATGGCATTGCGGTTATCACCGACCACACTTAACCCCTCTTGGCAAGATTGCTCGGCTTGTTGTGCGGATGAGGCTGTATCTTCAGCATGGCTTGCCACTTCGTTGGCCGTGGTTGACATTTCGTGGATAGCCGTCGCTATTTGGTCAACATCATTTTGCTGTTTATCAACCAACTGGCTGGATTGCAGGGCGTGGGTTCGGCACTCCTCAGCACTTTCTGACAATGTCATGCTCTGACTAACCGCTTTACCTACCATTTGCTGAAGCTGGGCAAGGAAGGCATTGACGTACCCAGCCAATTCGCCAATTTCATCTTGGCGGGCGATGTTGATCCTTTGCGTGAGATCGCCTTCACCGGCAGAGAGGGTACGCACAGCGCCTGTCAGCTCGCCTAATGGCTTAAGTAGTTGTTTGATTAACGCGCCGGCGACAAAGGCAATCACGATAAACAAGATCACGGAGGCAATCACCACAAAGGTAATTTGCTCTGATACCGAGGCATAGGCTTGCGCCTTATCTTCGACGATACCCAAGGTCCAATCGGTATTCGGGACCTCGATAGCGGCGATGAGCTTTTCTTTGCCATTGAGTTGAAAGGTGGTGAGCTGACGTTGTGCGCTCGCGCTAGCCATAAATGTGGGCGTGAGCTCTTCATCCAGCTCAGTGAGGGGTTGGCGACTGAGATCGGTATCGCGATAGGCCACTAAGCGGTTGTCACCATCGACGAGAAAGGCAAAGCCATTACTGAGTTTTAAGTTTAACACTTGCTCGACAATATCGGTGACGGTGACATCGGCAGCCAGTACCCCTTGATATTGACCATTAAAGGCCTTGGCGAGACTGACCACCAAACTGCCATCGAAATCTTGATAGGGCTCGGTAATGATTAAGCCATTCGCGTTACTGGCGCTTTGATACCAAGGGCGAGTGCGCGGGTCATAGTCGGCGGGCCAATCTTCGCTTTTATCACCGTAGGCGATGCGGCCATCTTCAAAGCCGGCATACACGGAGAGGAAATGCCCCGCTCGCTTGGTCACCAAAAGCTCGCGATCGACATTGGCCTGATTGGCGATCAGTGATTCGTTTGCTAATAGCATATCGGCACGCGTACTCAGCCAGCTGTCGATAAACTGAACAGTGGCATCCCCGACATCATGCATTTGTTTGGTAATACTGCTGGTCGTCTCGCTTTGGAGTTGACGCACAGAAATGCTGGCAAGCACTGCACTGACCAGAGCCACAATAAAGGCAATGGCCACAATGATTTTCAGCTTAATTGTCGGCTTGGGCATAGACACATTTCCATCTCGTTGAAAAGTGTCACAAGTGTATACGCAACGTTTGCACTATAGTTGGATCGATCAGACAAAATGTGGTCACAAAAGCGGTGAAGAGAGAGAAGAAGGATGAATTTGTGATCTTTCTACCAGTGACAGTCTGCCTACCTCGGCAGGCAGACTGCGGTGGCTCAAGTTATACTTTGAACTTGGAGAGATCGTTGTGCATTTCTTGCGCGTCTTGCGCCATTTGCTCACCTTGCTCGCCCGTTTCATTGGATTTTTGGTGGATCTCTAACGAGAGATCACGCACCGCTTGGGTATTGCGGTTGATATCTTCGGTCACTGCACGCTGCTCTTCAGCCGCGCTAGCAATTTGTGCAGCCATCTCCGAAATATCGCCAATGGCACGGGTAATTTCGTTGAGTTTTTCGCTCGCAGAGGCGGCGCGCTCGACGCTCGAGGTCGCCATATCATTACTTTGGGTCATGCCATCCACCGCGCGTTGAGTGGTGTTTTGCAGCGTTTCAATCATGTTACGGATCTCTTCCGTGGAGTCATGAGTGCGCTGGCTCAACACACGCACTTCATCGGCGACCACAGCAAAGCCACGCCCTTGTTCACCGGCACGAGCTGCCTCAATGGCGGCGTTAAGCGCGAGTAGGTTGGTTTGTTCGGCAATATCCTGAATGGTGGAGATAATTTGGTTGATGCTTTGTGAGTTGGTATCCAATTCACGGATCACATCCGTCGCTTGCTCGACTTGCTCTGCCAGTTGGGTAATAGCATCACGGTTGTTCTCCACCACTTCTAGGCCGTCACGGCATGAGCCCTCTGCCTCTTGGGCTGAGCGAGCGGTTTGTTCGGCGTTACTGGCCACTTCGTTGGCCGTGGTCGACATCTYATGGATGGCGGTAGCAATTTGATCCACATCGCCTTGCTGCTGACCCACCAAGCTACTGGATTGGTGGGCGAGATTGCGGCATTGGTCGGCTCTGTCAGACAAGGTCACACTCTGGGTGACGCTGCGGCCTATCATCGCTTGTAACTGTTCCAGGAACGCATTGACGTGCCCGGCTAACTCACCGATTTCATCTTTACGGACAATATCAAGGCGCTGAGTCAGATCCCCACTGCCTTTTGACAGCGAGCTTACTGCATGGGTGAGTTGGGTTAGCGGTGCCAACATCCGGTGAATAAGGGCACCGGCAATCAATGCAATGATCACAAAGAGAATCACTGACGTCACCAAGGTGGAAACAATCTGCTCTGAGACAGACGCAAACGCCAGCTTTTTGTCTTGCACCACGCCAAGGCTCCAGTCAGCGCCTTCAACGGGCGTCACGGCGAGCAGTTTTTCTCTGTCATCACCGTCAAAGGTAATGGTCGCGAGTGCATCACTGTTACGTGCCTGTTGGATAAAGGCGGGGGTAAGCTCATCGTCAACCTCGGTGAGTGCCTTGGTACTGAGCGCGGTATCCCGATAAGCCACGACATTGTTGTTACTATCCACTAAAAAGGCAAAGCCTTGGTTGGGCAAACGTACGTTGAGCACTTCTTGCACAATGGCGTCAACCGAGAGGTCTGCAGCAATGACGCCCTCGAAGCGTTGATTGAACGATTTGGCAAAACTTATCACCATGCCAGCGCCATTGGCATCGACATAAGGTGGGGTGATGATTAGCTCATTAGCGGCGTTGGCTTGTTTGTACCAAGGTCGAGTCCGTGGGTCATAATTGGTCGGCCAGCTTTCTGTTTTGTCACCATAAGCAATCGAGCCGTCTGCAAAGCCGGCGTAAACGGTGAGAAAGTTACCCTGGCGTTTGGTTAATAAGAGTTCTCGATCAACATTGGGTTGTGTCGCAATCAATGGCACATTGGCAACCAGCATGTCGCTGCGAATATCTAGCCACTCTTCGATAAAGTTGCTGGTGGAAAGACCGACATCGCGCATTTGCTCAGTGACGTTTTGCTGCGTCTCTTGTTCCAATTGGTTAACGGAAAACCATGCCTGTACGGCACTGACTAAGGCAACGACCAAAGCAACAGCAAGCAATATTTTGGTCTTGATGGTGAATTTCATTAAAGATCCCTCGTACTACCACGTATTGATGATACTTTCTTATTGAGTATCTGCTTAATTGTAGAAAGCTTGAGTCAATGAGGGATAAAGAATTTTGCAAAAAATGGGTTATCCTCAACGCTCAGCTGGCTTTCTTACTCACATCATCAGTGTTATCCCATTTTTACTCGATGAAAAATATCCACTTACACAGAATGAGGCGAATTTATCGCTTTTATTTCTCAATTGTTAAGCGCATGTCACGTAAGTAAGACAACCGCGCTGTAAACTAGGACTAAGCCACTTATGCCTAAGATCAGACCGACTTTGACCAAATCTTGACTGCTGATAAAGCCAGTTGAATACGCCAAGGAGTTGGGTGGCGTCGAAACCGGCAGTATCATCCCCAAGGAGGCCGAGAAGGCGACGACAATTAATAGACCTTGCATACCGCCAATGCTTGCCAGTGCGGGCATGGAGGAAGCAATGGCTGCGGCTATCGGCATTAAGAGGTTAGCGGTCGCGGTATTAGACATAAAGTTTGCCATCAGCCAGCAGATAATCGACAAGGTAACCAGCACTGTCATTGCGGTAAGCAGGCTGTAGTCGACCGCATGGGCGAGCGCCGCGGCGAGACCGGTTTGGTCGAGCGCGATCCCCATCGCAATCCCGCCGGCAACCAGCCACAATACATCCCAGTTGATTTGTTTAAGTTCTGGCTTACCAATAATGCCGGTGAGGGTAAAAATCGCCAGTGGGATTACCGCCACCACATAAGTGTTCATGCCATGCAAACTGGTGGTGAGCCACAGCACGATCGTGAGGGCGAAGGTGATATAGACAGTATACGCCTGCCAACTTTGTAGAAAGCGTCCCTCTAAAGCAAGATTCACGCGGGTATGTTGACTCTGAAAGAGCCGTTGTAATAGCCACCAGGCGAAGGTGAGTTGAACAATGACAAAAGGCAGCCCCATTTGCATCCAGCCCAGAAAAGAGACTTTATATTCCCCGGTTAGATACTGTAACGCAATGGCGTTAGGCGGTGTGCCGATAGGGGTGGCAATACCACCGGTATTCGCCGCCACGGGAATACACAGCACGAGGGCCTTGACCAAAGGATCCCCTTTGGGTAACACCGCGATAATGGGTGTTAATAGGGCCAGCATCATCACCGTGGTGGCCGTATTGGACATAAACATCGAAAATACGGCGGTAATCAGCATTAGGCCAAGCATGATAAATTTAGGGTGTTGACCAAACGGCCTTAACAGCACTCGTGCTAAATTGATGTCGAGTTCATATTTTGACGCGGCAATAGCCAGTGAAAACCCGCCCATAAACAGAATAATTATAGGGGATGAAAAGGCGCTGAGAATGTCGGTATAAGGAATTAAGTCTCCGCGGGGGTGATGCTGTGTGATACCGCGAAACCAGTGTAAGCCTTTATCAGATATCATCACTAGTTGTAGTGTGATTATCAATAAAGACGTCGAAAAAACAGGCACAGGCTCAAGAACCCACAGCAAGGCCGCCATCAGAAAGATCGCCAATAAACGGTGCTGAATGATAGTGAGGTTAGCAACGGGTAACCAATCGGTAGGGGCTAGCAGTAATAACAGCGGTAAACCGAGGGCGACCAGCAATTTGATAAGACGAGCATTGACCACAAATACGCTCCTTCGTCATGGGTGGGCGAGCGCGTTCCGCCTGAGACGCGAAGACTCGCGTGCGCCTTGTTATCAGAAATAGAATATCTTTATGATACGGTGCTTTATCTTGAATTAACGGGAAAAATATCCGAATTTCCACACAAAAAAGGGGCATAAATGCCCCATATTTCACATTTTTCTAGATTTTTAGCGGGAGCTAGTGCTGGCGATGTGCGTAAGCTTGCCCTAATTGTGTCGGCTCACCGGGTAAGACGGCATCATCAAAGCGTACCGCCCCTTTGGGGAAGAGGTTAATCACGGTAGAGCCCAGTTTGAATCGGCCCATTTCCTCTCCTTGAGCAAAGTGCATCGCCTGCTCACCGTCGGTTGGATATTGCCAACGACGAATACTGCCACCAGTTGGCGGGGTCACCGTCCCGGCCCAGGTGGTTTCGATACTGCCAACAATGGTGGCGCCGACCAATATTTGCGCCATGGGGCCAAATGCAGTATCAAAGACGCACACCACGCGCTCATTCCGCGCAAAGAGGTTTGGTACGTTTTCTGCCGTCAGTGGATTCACTGAAAACAAATCGCCAGGAATATAGATCATCTCTCGCAATACGCCGTCACAAGGCATGTGGACGCGGTGATAATCGCGGGGAGAGAGGTATAAGGTGGCGAACTCTCCCTGATCAAACTTTGCTGCTAAGCTGTCATCGCCACCGATAAGTTCAGTCAGTGAGAAGCTATGGCCTTTCGCTTGAATCAAACGACCCTGTTCAATCGCGCCTGCTTGGCTGACACAGGCGTCAGCCGGAAAGATCAGTGTTGTCTCGTCGCCATCGATTGGGCGTAGTGCGGGCTTCAGCTCACGGACGAAAAAATCGTTGAAGGTGCGATAGTAACTCGGATCGCTGACTTTCGCTTCGCTCATATCGACGTGATATTGCTTGATAAACCACTTGATGACTGCAGTGGTTAACCAGCCACCTTTTAAGCTCGCAAGCTTGCCCATTAATCGGGTTAACGCGTGTTTCGGCGTAAGATATTGTAGGCCGACTTTCAAATCGTCTCGCACAGTGTAGTCCTAACCATTTATTGGGTTGATGATGCCAGTGACGCGCTTATACGGGCGCGCCGTGTCGCGGATCTGAGTGAAGTGACAGTCGCTCAGTGTTGCTTATTACGAGAGAACTGACGGTTGTCTTTGGCTTCTTTCATGCTCTCAATGATGCGGTGGTAGCTATCAAAACGTTCGACACTAATGTGTCCGTCTTCGACCGCTTGTCGCAGTAGACACCCCGGATCATCGCCATGTTTGCAATCGCGGAACTTACAGCCACCCAAATAATCACGAAATTCGACAAAGCCATGAGCAATTTGTTCCGGCTCTAAATGCCACAAGCCAAACTCACGGACGCCGGGGGAGTCAATCAGATCGCCGCCTTGATCAAAATGATACAAGCGTGCGGCGGTGGTGGTGTGTTGACCAAGCCCTGAATTTTCTGACACCTGATGCGTATGTGCGTGCACATCAGGGAGTAGGGTATTGACCAAACTGGATTTCCCGACGCCGGATTGCCCAACAAAAACACTCACATGCTGGTCTAGGTGTGTCATCAACGCTGACATGCCTTCGCCCGAGTCCGCACTGACCATCACGAGGGGATAACCAATATCTCGATAAATATCGAGCAGATCATCGACCATCTCATGGCCTTCTTCATCCAACAAATCGACCTTGTTAATCACAATCAGGGGGGCGATATCCAGTGCTTCACAGGCAATCAGATAACGGTCGATAATGTTGGTCGACAGCTCGGGTAAAATAGCGGCCACGATCACCACTTGATCAATGTTTGCGGCTACTGGCTTGACCCCATCGTAATAGTCGGGACGAGTGAGCACGGAGTCACGCTCATGCACCGCTTCCACAACGCCGGCAAAGCCATCGAGCGCTTCTTTTCCGGGTCGCCATACCACACGATCGCCAGTGACCAAACTATGGACAGTGCGGCGAATATTGCATCTATGTATCTTACCTGTGTCGGGATCTTCAATATCGGCATGCTGGCCAAACCGCGTGATAACCCGCCCTTCCCGTGCGGATTCTAGCGCGGCATCGTCCCATTGCCGATCGGTATCTTTGTCTTTGATTCGGCGTTGTTGGTTGGATCTTACCCGTCGCAGTTGACCCTTCGTCAGTTTTTTCTTTTTTGCCACGTTGACTCTTATCGGTTAAGTTGGCTTTCATATCAAGCACAGTATGATACATGGTTTATCGATAAAAAAGGCAAGTTCAATGGCGTTCAGTGAAAACAATTTAATCTGGATTGATCTGGAAATGACAGGGCTAGATCCGGATACCCATAAGATCATTGAGATCGCGACCGTTGTGACGGACGCACAGTTGAATATTCTGGCGGAAGGGCCCGTGCTGGCGATACATCAACCGCAAAGTGAGCTCGACAAAATGGATGATTGGTGCACGCGAACACATAGCCAGTCTGGCTTAGTGGCGCGCGTACAACAGAGTGATATTGATGAACAAACCGCCATTGAGCAAACCATCGCATTCTTATCGCAATGGGTGCCGTCTGGCGCGTCACCGATTTGCGGTAATAGTGTGGGACAGGATCGGCGCTTCCTCTATCGACACATGCCAGCACTTGAGCGCTATTTTCATTACCGCACCGTGGATGTGAGCACGTTAAAAGAGCTGGTACGTCGATGGCAACCAGAGGTGTTGAATGATTTCTCTAAACAGGGAACCCATTTAGCGCTTGACGACATCCGAGAATCAATTGCAGAATTACGCTTCTATCGCGAGAGGATCTTAACGATCTGATGAGCCAGTCATCGATCTGATGCTCTTTTGAGCGATTAAAAGAAAAAACCAAAATTTTGCTCATCAGCACTTGCAACCCGGTTTTTTCTTCGTATAATTCGCAGCCCTAACGACGTGAAACGTCTGTTGAAAGCGACATTAGCTCAGCTGGTAGAGCGCAACCTTGCCAAGGTTGAGGTCACGAGTTCGAACCTCGTATGTCGCTCCAAATTTAGTCTCGATCTGAGATTGATCAGGTCGATCTAAGCGACACTAGCTCAGCTGGTAGAGCGCAACCTTGCCAAGGTTGAGGTCACGGGTTCGAACCCCGTGTGTCGCTCCAAATTAAAATGCGATGTAATGCATCAGCAATGCGACATTAGCTCAGCTGGTAGAGCGCAACCTTGCCAAGGTTGAGGTCACGAGTTCGAACCTCGTATGTCGCTCCAAACAACAATTCGGAATAAGCGACACTAGCTCAGCTGGTAGAGCGCAACCTTGCCAAGGTTGAGGTCACGGGTTCGAACCCCGTGTGTCGCTCCAATCACTTGGTTAACCACCAGTGTGGCGTTTAAGATAGCGCCATCTTTAATGCTGTGAAGCATCATTTCTTACACAAATCCCATCTGTCCATGCTTTCTCTGAAAGCGCATGGTGGCGCGGTTTTTTACCAACACTGCACAGACTTATCCACAGGTCAAGCGCTGTGGATAAACCAGTTAATGGATTTGTTGCTGTGTATAGTGCTGGTTATCTTATCATCAGGCACGGTATCTATGTTGCACACGTGCAATAAACGCAAGCATACCTTAACTGATTGTAAAGGAAGGGAAATTTAGGCTTTTCTTTCAGGTTAGCTAACGCTTTTCCACAGTGTTATTCACTTACGTGATCTTGCTCGCTTAATGCACCATCAATGTGTTTAACTATCAAAAAGCGCATCATAAATGCGCATTGCGTGACGGTTTTCCACATTATGTGAATAGCGTCATCTTTCTGCTTGTAAGCCCTGATTAAGCGTCACGAGGCAATCCTTTTTCTATGATGCGCACGAGACGACGCGTCCCTGTGGGTAGCGTTTTGACATCAATACGCTGTCGTTTTTTCTCTTGCTCGCTGAGCGCCCAGTGAATATGTTCGTCAACCAGCTCGTCCTCACCGAGCCGCGCCTTGAGACTATCGATGATCGCCTGATCGAAGGGGGCATTACCCATCGCAATAGCCAAGTTGCGCCGCCATTTTTTAATCCCTATCCGGCGTACTGCTGAGCCCTGGGTTAGCGATAAAAAAGTGTCCTCATCCCAGTTGAAAAGCGTGGTGAGCGGCTGCTGATCAAGGCTGGGGCGACAGTGGAAGTCGGCCTCTAAGGTCAGTTCGGCCTCCCGGTTAAACGGGCAAACCAACTGGCAGTCATCGCAACCATAGATACGGTTACCGATGGCATGGCGAAATTCTAAGGGGATCACGCCGTCATATTCGATGGTCAGGTAAGAAATGCAGCGACGGGCGTCGACCACGCCCTCTGCGATGATCGCTTGAGTGGGGCAACTGGTCATGCAGGCCACGCATTTACCGCATTGATTCTCAACAGGGGTGTCGACAGGTAAAGGAAGATCCACCAATAACTCACCGAGGAAGAACCAGGATCCCGTTTCATCATTGAGGATCAGGGAGTGTTTGCCTGTCCAGCCCAATCCTGCCTTTTCCGCTAGAGGACGCTCAAGGACTGGCGCGGAGTCGACGAAAGGGCGGTAACCATAGGGGCCGACCGCTTGTTCAATCTGTTGTCCAAGCTTTTTTAAGCGGTTGCGGATCAATTTATGGTAGTCCCGCCCCAGAGAGTAACGGCTAATGTACCCAAGCTCTGGATGCGCCAGCGTATGCGCAAAACCGGCATTGGGGGGTAAGTAGTTCATCCGCACACTGATCACGCGTACCGTGCCTGGCACTAACTCATCGGGGCGCGCGCGCATCATGCCATGTCTGGCCATCCACGCCATCTCACCGTGATAGCCGTTATCAAGCCAGCGCTGTAATTGCGCTTCATGTTGCTTGAGATCAACATCCGTGATCCCCACCTGCTGGAAGCCTAGCGCTTGCCCCCATTGCTTGATACGTTGGGCGAGGTGGTCGAAATCAATGGATGCATCGGACTTGGGTTGCGACATAGCGGTAGATCCTGAGGCCTTGGGTGGTGCAGAACAATCAATGGAGGCACTTAATGGCAACAAGTTTACCACAGAGTTTCTATCGCGCAGAGCAAGTTCGAGAAGGCGAGCAAGCGGTCGCGCGTGCATTGTCGATTCCCCTGTATCAGTTAATGCTACGCGCGGGACAGTCAGTGTTTGACTGCATCAATCAACATTATCCCAATGCGGCCAGACTATTAATCGTATGTGGCGCCGGGAATAACGCGGGTGATGGTTATGTGATTGCGCGGCTTGCCAAATCCGCAGGGTTGAACGTTACCGTCTGGTCGTTAGTGACCCCAAATAAACTGGAGGGAGATGCGGCGACTGCTTGGCAAGAGTGGCAAGATTGTGGTGGTAGCTATGTGGAACACCCACCCACTATCAGCCAGTTTGATGTCGTGGTCGATGCTATCTTGGGCACTGGATTATCGCGTGCCGTGGAGGGAGCGTTTGCGCAGGCGATCAGCGCTATCAACCTCGCGGATGTACCTGTGGTGGCGGTAGATATTCCTTCTGGGCTTTGTGCCAATAGTGGCTGCGTGAAAGGCGTGGCCATTGATGCGGATATGACCGTCACCTTGATTGCGTTAAAACAAGGATTGCTCACCGGCCAAGCTGTCTCTTATCGCGGTAAATTATTGTTCGCGGGCTTGAACGTGGCGACGGCGTTCTCGCGTCAGTGCACACCCGCCGGCTACCTTGTTTGCGACGACTTGATTGAACAGCATTTACCAAAGCGCGCGCGTAGTGCACACAAAGGCCAGTTTGGGCGTGTACTGTGTTTAGGTGGCGATCAAGGTATGGCGGGCGCGGTGACCTTATCAGCGCAAGCGGCGTTAAGAGTCGGTGCTGGACTTGTCAAAGTAGTGACACAAAAAGCGCATACGTTGATGCTGGTCACCCGTCAGCCGGAGTTGATGACACAAGATTGGGCACCCGGCCAATCACTCAGCGAGACACTCGCATGGGCAACCCATTTGGTCATTGGCCCGGGACTGGGCCAGAGTGCGTGGTCGGATGCGTTGTGGACGCTCGCCGTGAGTGCTCGGACGCCCAAGGTGATTGATGCCGATGGCCTTAATAAGTTAGCGCGGCAGCCACAACACCGTGATGACTGGATCCTCACTCCCCATCCCGGAGAGGCGGCGCGCTTATTAGGTTGTGACACCAAAGATGTGGAACTTGACCGCTTTGCTGCCGTCAAAGCGATACACACCCGTTATGGTGGCGTTGCCGTACTTAAAGGCGCGGGAACAATCGTATATGATGGCACAAATTATGCTGTTGCTAATGTCGGCAACCCTGGCATGGCGTCAGGGGGAATGGGCGATGTGCTGTCGGGTGTAATAGGCAGTCTACTTGCGCAAGGCGTGGACTTATTTCCTGCCGCGGCTCTGGGGTGCTATCTTCATGGCAAAGCGGGTGATAAGGCGGCCGAGGCAGGAGAACGGGGGTTATTGGCCAGCGATTTACTCCCCTATTTGCAACAATTAGTTGATTAGCGCACGGGTGGCGGTAGCCATGCAAGGTGCGACGAATACCCATATAAAGATGAGATCCCTTTGTAGTATGACCCAGACTTTTACCACCTCATTGACGGATGCCGATCGCACCGTGGCGTTTGGTGCCGCGTTGGCGCGTGCATGTACGCAAAGTACCACTTGTTACTTGCACGGTGATCTTGGCGCCGGCAAAACCACGTTCTGTCGCGGCTTTGTGCAAGCAATGGGACATACCGGTAATGTGAAAAGCCCGACCTATACGCTCGTGGAGCCTTACTTGTTAACGCCATGGCAGGTTTATCACTTTGATCTTTATCGACTGGGCGATCCAGAAGAGCTGGAGTTTATGGGGATCCGTGATTATTTTAATGATCAGGCGCTTTGCTTGATTGAATGGCCGGAAAAAGGCCAAGGCTGGTTACCGCGCGCCGATCTAGACATTAGGCTGCGCTATGACGGCGAGCAACGTGAACTGGTTATTGACGCGAATACCCATGTTGGGGTAGCAATTATCGACCGTCTAGAATGGGAAGACTAGCATGATGTGGCAGCGGCTTTGCATCTTGATGATCGCCAGTTTGTTGAGTGCAACAAGTTGGGCCAATAAGATTGAAAATATTCGCGTATGGCCCGCCCCCAATGAGACACGGGTGGTGGTGGATCTTGAAGATAAACCGGATTTTAGCTATTTCTCACTGTCACGCCCCGATAGGTTGGTGGTTGACTTAAAGCAGAGCCAGCTGGCGACGCGCTTACCTAAGCCGGTTAAAGGCAGCGATATCCTGGGTAAAATCCGTAAAAGTAGCCCGCCCGAGGCATCGACATATCGATTAGTCTTTGAGTTAAAAGACGGTGCCAAACCACATATCTTCTCGCTCGCCCCTGGGGGAGAATATGGCCACCGGCTGGTGGTTGATTTACCCCATCCTAAGAAAGTGGATAAAAATAAACCGGCATTGTCTGTTGCTGAAAAAAAGCGGCGTGAGACGGTGGCCGCATTGCCTTTTGGCACCGAGGATATCGTGGTGGCCATTGATGCCGGGCATGGCGGTAACGATCCCGGTGCGGTGGGGCCGAGCCGCAAATTTGAAAAATATGTCACGCTCTCCATCGCTAAGCAAGCGGCGGCGCGTATTAACGCTGTTCCCGGCATGCGTGCGGTCTTAACCCGTACGGGCGATTATTTTGTCGACTTGAACCGTCGTTCCGAAATTGCACGTAAACACAAAGCCCATTTATTGGTCTCGGTACACGCGGATGGCTTCCATAAGCCACAGCCTCGTGGCGCGTCAGTATGGGTACTCTCTCGTCGCCGGGCGAACAGTGAAATTGGTCGCTGGATTGAAAAACACGAAGAGCAGTCCAACTTGTTGGGTGGAGGCTCTTTACTGGCACAGAATAATGAGGACGAGTATTTAAGCCGTGCGGTGTTGGATTTGCAGTTCAGTAACTCGCAAAAGGAAGGCTTTAATGTGGCTAAACGGGTATTAAAGGAACTTGGCAAAGTCACTAAATTGCATAAATCGAGTCCAGAGCACGCCAGTCTGGCCGTATTAAAATCACCAGACATACCGTCTTTGCTCGTCGAGGTGGGCTTTATCTCGAATCCGCAAGAAGAACGCCTGCTATTTCAGCGTGATCACCAGCGCCGGCTCGCGGATGCGGTCTATCATGGTATTCGCAATTATTTTGAGCGTTTCCCGCCGGATGGCACCTTGTTTGCTGCGCGCAAAAACGGCGTCAAACATAAAGTCAGTGCCGGTCAGTCACTGTCGGTCATTGCTAAAAAATATAAGAGTTCCGTCGCCGCGATAAAATCGGCGAATGGGTTAACCTCTAATACGTTGCGGGTGGGCCAAGTGTTATCGATCCCCAATGTGGATGTCGCCAAATTAGCAGGAAAGACAAGTAAAGCAACATCAACGCGTACGCTGACGCACACCGTGAGCCGCGGCGAGTTTCTCGGCAAAATTGCCGAGCATTATCACGTCTCGGTGGCGACGCTGCGCCGTGCGAATAACTTGAAGTCTGACACGCTCTGGGTAGGGCAAAAGCTGAAAGTGCCGGGCGCAACAACGCCAGCGGTGAAGCACAAAGTCAAACGCGGTGAATACCTTGGCAAAATTGCCAGCAATTACGGGGTGACGATTGAGAGCCTTCGTCGCGCCAATGAATTACGCTCTGATACGCTGGCGGTCGGGCAAACGCTGATCATCCCAGGAAGCTAATATGGCGATTGAGATTTTACCCGCGCGCCTTGCCAACCAGATTGCAGCAGGGGAAGTGGTCGAACGTCCTGCCTCGGTGGTGAAAGAGCTGGTAGAAAACAGCATTGATGCCGGGGCGACCCGCATTGATGTGGATATTGAAAAAGGCGGCAGCAAACTGATCCGGGTGCGTGATAATGGTGGTGGGATCAGCAAAGCCGATCTGCAGCTTGCCCTGAGTCGACACGCCACGTCTAAGATCCATAGCCTTGACGATCTTGAGGCGATCATGAGCCTCGGCTTTCGCGGCGAGGCGCTGGCGAGTATTAGCTCGGTATCACGTCTTACCATCACCTCACGTCCAGCTGACCAGCAAGAAGCATGGTCGGCGTTTGCCGAAGGGCGAGAGATGGCGGTGAATGTCAAACCCGCCGCGCATCCCGTCGGCTGTACCGTGGAAGTGGTGGACTTATTCTTTAACACTCCAGCGCGGCGCAAATTTTTACGCACCGACAAAACCGAATTTGGCCACATTGATGAGCTATTACGCCGCATTGCATTGAGCCGGTTTGATATCACCATCAATCTACGCCACAACGGCACGCAAGTGCGCCAATATCGACGTGTACCAGAAAATGGCGATCCACTGCGTCGCGTTAAGGCGATTTGTGGGCAAAAATTTGTTGAGCATGCGTTGCGGATTGACCTGCATCACCACGACATGGCACTGACAGGCTGGATCTGCACACCGGCAGGCGCACGACAACAAAACGATATGCAGCATTGTTTTGTTAATCAGCGAATGATGAAAGATAAGCTGATTAACCACGCGATTCGTCAAGGCTATGAACAAAGCCTTGCCCAGGATCAGTATGCCGCTTTCGTGCTGTATATTGATGTCGATCCGCATCAAGTAGATGTCAATGTGCACCCGGCCAAACATGAAGTCCGTTTTCATCAGGCGCGCTTGGTGCATGATTTTATCTATCAAGCCATTTATGACGGCTTACAACAAGCGTTGTTCTCTGAAGATCACAGTGTGGACCCTGAGACGGGCGAAGTGAGAGAAGCCGTCACTTATCAGCCGCGAGCCTCCGCGACTGCCAACCCCAGCCCCAGCCCCAGCCCTTACCAACACGCGGTTGACGCGTTTCCTGATTACCCGGGTAAACGCGAAGGCGGCGGTTCATCACTGACGACCTCGTCGCGAGATACGGCATCGTATCAGCACGACGCCAGTGACGGCTCACGCAGTGGCCGGCCCTCTCACGGTTCAAGCTGGCCGGGAGGACCGTCTGCTCCCTCAAGCTCACCTTCAAAGCAGGCGACGCAAGCGTATCAAGCATTGATGACCCCCCAATCTGATGCCGGGGCTGACCTTGGTGAGGCCACGCCAGCGCGTTCGACGACGTTGTCGCATTTTGACAGCGTCCCAGCAACGATCGATACCGCCTCAACAGTGGCGAGCACGGGTCAGTCTGGATTAGGCAAGGTGCTTGCAGTGGTTGAGCAGCACTATGTGTTGATGTCCTGGGGCGAGGGATTATGGTTAGCCGATCATCACCGCTTGGCATGCTGGCGTCATCAAGGGGCGTTACAACCCGCTCTGGATGAGGGGTTAGTCACTCAACCCTTATTGATCCCACAACGGTTATCAGCCTCTGAAGAGGAGTGTCAGCGCGTGATCCAGTATCAGGCGTTACTTGGCCAGTTTGGCATTCATATTCGCCCCAAAGGGCAGCAATTAATGGTGATGTCAGTCTGTCAGCCGCTACGCCAACATAACTTGCAAGCGTTTATACCGGCACTGTTGGATTGTTTGGGTGGGTTAGACCCCGACCAATCCCACACGGATCACAGCGAGAGTATGTGCAGTTGGCTGGCAAAGCAGTTGACAGTAGCATCGGATCCAGTCAGCCTTGCGCAAGCGGTACAAACCGTATCGGACATTGAACAATATTGGCAGGGGGATGCGTTAGAAAAGGGGCGCCAGCGCTACTTTAAACGCCTCGACCTGACCTCAGTGATAGAAGCATTACAGCATGACTAATCCGCTGCCTAAAGCGATTTTTTTGATGGGGCCGACTGCATCCGGGAAAACGGATTTGGCCATTGCAATACGCCAGACTTTGCCAGTGGAAATCATTAGTGTTGATTCGGCACTGATTTATCGCGGGATGGATATTGGGACAGCTAAGCCAACCGCGGAGGAATTAGCGCAAGCCCCCCATCGTTTGATCGACATTCGTGATCCGTCTCAGGCCTACTCGGCGGCAGACTTTCGTGACGATGCGCTCACAGAAATGGCGCGGATCGTCGCGGATGGTAAGATCCCACTGTTGGTGGGAGGCACCATGCTGTATTTTAAAGCATTGCTAGAAGGACTATCACCGTTGCCGAGTGCGGATCCTGACATCCGTGAAGCGTTAGAAAATGAGGCGCAACAGCATGGGTGGGAAGCATTACATGCTCAGTTGTGCGAGGTTGATCCCGTGTCGGGGGCGCGGATCCACCCCAACGATCCTCAGCGAATTACGCGGGCGTTAGAAGTTTATCGGATCAGTGGTCAGACCCTAACAGCATTAACAGAAAAAAAAGGTGAACCTTTGCCGTATCAGGTACACCAATTTGCAATAGCGCCTCAGGATCGAGGTGAATTGCATCGCCGCATCGAGCGTCGTTTCGATAAAATGATCGACGCGGGGTTTGAAAAAGAGGTACGCACACTATACGAACGCGAAGATCTGCATGTCGATCTGCCCTCGATTCGTTGTGTCGGGTACCGTCAGATGTGGGACTATTTGGCCGGACGTTGCACCCATGATGAAGCCGTTTACCGTGGGATTTGCGCGACGCGCCAGTTAGCCAAGCGTCAGATAACCTGGCTAAGAGGCTGGGATAATGTGACTTGGCTTGATAGCGACACGCCGTCGCTGTCTTTACAAACGGTGACAAAAGCGTTGACGGCAGGGACGGAAACTTGATGTATACTGTCACTGACAAGGACGCTGCTTAACCGCGACAATTGACTACAATTACAAACAAATAAGGAAAAGAAATAATGGCTAAGGGGCAATCATTACAAGACCCATTCCTGAACGCGTTACGTCGTGAACGCATTCCTGTTTCCATTTACTTAGTAAATGGTATTAAGTTGCAAGGCCAAATCGAATCGTTTGATCAGTTCGTGATCCTGCTAAAAAATACGGTTAATCAAATGGTGTATAAACACGCGATTTCAACCGTTGTGCCGGCACGAGCTGTGAGCCACCACAACAATAACCAAGGAGCTGGTGAGCGTCCACAGGGCGAACGTCAGCAAGAAAAACCTGAGGAATAAAGCATTCTATTGCTAAGGAGTCTATCGCTTGTTTGACCGTTACGAGGCCGGTGAACAGGCTGTACTCGTTCATATAAATTTTACCCATGATGGCGAGTGGGATGATCTCAGCGAATTTCAAATGCTGGTGTCATCCTCGGGTGTCGACGCCTTGCAAGTTGTTGTCGGCAGCCGTCAGTCCCCTCATCCCAAATATTTTGTTGGAGAGGGAAAAGCCCAAGAAATAGCAGATACAGTGCAACAAGTCGGCGCGGACATTGTGATTTTTAATCACACCTTATCCGCGGCGCAAGAGCGCAACCTAGAGCAACGGTTTAAATGCCGAGTGTTAGACCGAACCGGATTAATCCTCGATATTTTTGCCCAGCGCGCGCGTACCCATGAGGGTAAGTTGCAAGTTGAGCTGGCGCAGTTACGTCACTTATCTACCCGGCTTGTGCGAGGCTGGACTCACCTTGAGCGTCAAAAAGGCGGGATTGGCTTGCGTGGCCCGGGTGAAACTCAGTTAGAAACAGACCGTCGCTTAGTGCGTGATCGGGTAAAAGCGATTTTAAAGCGACTGGATAAAGTGGCGAAACAGCGAGAGCAAGGGCGGCGCGCTCGCGCACGGGCAGAAGTACCGACTGTGTCATTGGTGGGGTATACCAATGCGGGCAAATCGACCTTGTTTAATCGGATCACCGAAGCGGGGGTATATTCGGCCGATCAGCTGTTTGCCACCTTGGATCCGACATTACGCCGTATTGAAGTCGACGACGTCGGTACCGCAATATTGGCGGACACCGTTGGCTTTATTCGTCACTTACCGCATGACTTGGTCGCGGCATTTAAAGCAACGCTTCAAGAAACACAAGAAGCGAGCTTGTTGTTACACGTGGTCGATGCCAGTGATGAACGCTTTGGTGACAACATTGAGGCGGTCAACAGTGTGTTGGATGAAATCGATGCGGCGGATGTGCCTCATCTTATCATTATGAACAAAATAGATAGTCTGGATCAGGCTGAGCCTCGTATTGAACGGGACGAAGAGGGCGTTCCGAAAGCAGTCTGGGTGTCAGCGTTGTCTGGTCAGGGTATCGCGCTCATATTTGAAGCCCTTACCGAGCGTTTGTCTGGCACCATGGTGCGGCATCAATTACGGCTACCACCCAGCATGGCCGGACGAATGCAAAGTAAATTTCACCAGATGCGATGCATTGTCAGTGAAGAGTACCAAGATGATGGGCATCTACTTGTCGATGTCAGGCTGCCACAAACAGACTGGTATCGACTAGAAAAAAGAGAAGGCAACCAGCTCGGCGACTTTATCGTCAGTGATTAGGCTGCTAGAGTAAAAAATTATCGTCAGATCAATTTGATGGAGTGCGCGAATGGCGTGGAATGRGCCAGGAAACAATGGCGGTCCCGACAAAGACCCCTGGGGGAATCGTGGAGGCCGTAATCAAGGGCCACCGGATCTTGATGAATTGTTTAACAAACTAAGTCGCAAACTGGGCGGCTTAGGTGGCCGCAAAGGTAAAGGACCATCGTTCGGCGGTGGTATGGCAGGGCTAGGCGTCCTCGCGCTAGTGGGCATCATTGTTTGGGGGATTTCCGGGTTCTATACCATCGGAGAAGCTCAGCGTGGTGTGGTCTTACGGTTTGGTCAGTATGATCGTATCGTTCAACCGGGCCTGAACTGGAAACCAACTTTTGTGGATACGGTAAGCACGGTGGACGTGGAGTCGATTCGTTCGCTCAACAGCTCTGGCCTGATGCTGACCAAAGATGAAAACGTGGTCAACGTCGAGATGGACGTTCAGTACCGCGTGATGGATCCACAGCAGTATTTGTATAGCGTGACCAACGCCGATGATAGTTTGCGTCAAGCAACCGATTCGGCATTGCGTGCGGTCGTGGGTGACTCTTTGATGGATGACATCATCACCCGTGGTCGTCAAGAAGTGCGTGAGCGCACCCAAGTTGAGCTGAACGACATCATCGACAAGTACAAAATGGGCTTGTTGGTGGTGGATGTTAACTTCCAGTATGCGCGCCCACCTGAGCAGGTCAAAGACGCCTTTGATGATGCGATTGCAGCGCGAGAGGATGAGGCCCGCTTTATCCGTGAAGCCGAAGCGTATCGCAATGATGTGTTGCCGAAAGCAACGGGTCGTGCAGAAACGCTGAAAAAAGCGGCACTGGGTTACAAAGAGCGTACGGTTAACGAAGCTGAGGGTGAAGTCTCTCAATTTGAGAAACTGCTGCCTGAGTATCGTGATGCACCACGCGTGACGCGTAACCGGCTATACATCCAGACCATGGAAGAAGTATATAGCAATACCAGTAAGGTGATGGTGGATTCGCAAAGCGGAAACAGCAACCTCATGTATCTCCCACTGGATAAGTTAATGGGAGGCGCAGCCGTTGGCGCTAACCAGCGTAAAGAAACGTCGAGCAGCCAGTACGGTATTGAGCTTGAGCAAAGCTCGCAGCCTAAACAGCAAGAGTCGGCGCCGCGTTCTGGTTCATCACGAGAAGGGAGATACTAAGCATGCGTAAGATGATGATCCCCGTTGTCGTCCTAGCGGCAGTGGTCTTTTTGATGTCGATCTTCGTGGTGAGTGAAGGTGAGCGCAGCATTGTTATCCGTTTTGGACGCGTGCTAAAAGCGGACAATGATATTGCCAAGATCTACCAACCGGGTCTGCACTTCAAACTGCCATTGTTTGATCGCGTTAAGACCTTGGATGCGCGTATTCAAACCATGGATGATCGCGCTGATCGCTTTGTCACCGCAGAGAAAAAAGACGTTATTATCGACTCTTACGTCAAATGGCGTATTAAAGACTTTGGTCAGTATTATCTGTCCACAGGGGGCGGTAATAAATTGACGGCTGAATCTCTGTTGCAACGTCGTGTTGCCGATGGCCTGCGTGCCGAAATTGGTAATAAGACCATCAAAGAGATTGTGTCTGAAAAACGTGATCAAGTGATGGAAAGCGTCCTTGAGCGTGCGGCCAGCGAGGGCTCGCGTGATTTAGGGATTGAGTTGATTGACTTGCGTATCAAGCGTATCAACCTCCCGAGTGAAATCAGTGAGTCGATTTATGCCCGTATGCGTGCTGAGCGTGAGGCCGTTGCCCGTCGTCATCGTGCACAAGGTCGCGAGCAAGCGGAAATTATTCGAGCGCAAGCCGAGCTAGAAGTGGCGACAATTCTGTCCAAAGCAGAACGTCAAGCGCGGATCACTCGTGGTGAAGCTGACGCAGAAGTGGCGAAGCTATTTGCCAGTGCGTTCAAAAAAGAGCCTGAGTTCTATAGCTTTGTTCGCTCGCTACAAGCGTATCGTAAGAGCTTTGACAGTAAGAGCGATATGCTCGTTGTGGATCCGAAGAGTGATTTCTTCAAATACATGAAGCAACCTGAGGCGATAGAAAAGTAAATCGTTAGATGGGTAGCGACGCATAAAAGACAAGGTCCCGGCCTTGTCTTTTTTTATGTCGTCATCCCCTGTTTTCGACGTAGGAGGTAAGGATGACTAGCTTGTGGGGCGCGCTAGCGCTGGTATTAGTGGTTGAGGGGTTAGGGCCGATGTTACTGCCCAAACAGTGGCGACAAATGGTCATGGCTTTAGGTGAGCAATCTGACACCCAGTTGCGGCGTATTGGCGGTTGCTTGGTGGTGATTGGGTGTGTGCTGGCTTACCAGTTTTTAACCTAGCATTCAGCCACCTGGTACCGAGAAGAGCGGTGAAAATGTCAATACGGTTAAAAAATGACTGCAACCGAGTTTTTAAGGTGCTAGAATCCATTTTTAACTAGCTGCATATCGAAGAAGATGGGTAATAACGTAGTCGTTCTCGGCACCCAATGGGGTGACGAAGGTAAGGGAAAGATCGTTGATCTTTTGACTGAAGATGCAAAATACGTGGTGCGCTATCAAGGCGGTCACAACGCAGGTCATACTCTTGTCATTGACGGTGAAAAGACCGTCCTACACTTGATTCCTTCTGGTATCCTCCGCAACAACGTTAAATGCATTATCGGCAACGGCGTGGTGCTGTCCCCGGACGCCTTGCTGAAAGAAATGGGTGAGCTGGAAGCACGTGGCGTGCCGGTTCGTGAGCGCCTATTCCTGTCAGAAGCTTGTCCACTGATCCTGCCTTATCACATTGCGCTTGACGCGGCACGTGAGCAAGCACGCGGTAAGAAAGCTATCGGTACCACAGGCCGTGGTATTGGTCCTGCATACGAAGACAAGGTTGCCCGTCGTGGCCTACGCGTTGGCGACTTGTTTGATAAAGAAGCTTTTGCTGAAAAACTCAAAGAAGTGATGGAATTCCATAACTTCCAGCTCGAGCATTTTTACAAAACTGAGCCGGTGAGCTACGAAGAGACCTTGGCGAAAGTCATGGAGCAAGCGGACATTCTCACTGGTATGGTGATGGACGTCACCCAAGAGCTGGATGATGCCCGCAAGCGTGGTGACAAAATCATGTTTGAAGGCGCACAAGGCACCTTGCTTGATATCGACCACGGCACCTATCCGTATGTGACTTCATCGAACACCACCGCTGGTGGTGTCGCGGCAGGCTCTGGCTTTGGTCCGCGTCATCTTGGTTATGTGCTGGGTATCGCTAAAGCCTATTGCACGCGAGTAGGCGCAGGCCCATTCCCGACTGAGCTGGATGACGAGATTGGCATGCATCTCGGCACCAAGGGCGCTGAGTTCGGTGCGACCACTGGCCGTAAGCGTCGTTGTGGTTGGTTTGATGCGGTGGCAATGCGTCGTGCTGTGCAGATTAACTCGGTATCAGGCTTCTGCTTAACCAAGCTAGACGTGATGGACGGTTTGGAAGAAATCAAAATCTGCACCGGTTACAAGATGGCAGACGGTTCCACGGTTGAGGTGTCTCCACTAGCAGCTGACGCGTATGAGCACATCGAGCCTATCTATGAAAGCATGCCGGGCTGGAGTGAAAACACCTTTGGAGTGAAATCTCTCGACGAACTGCCGCAAGCAGCGCTCGATTACATCAAGCGTATCGAAGAGCTGACGGGTGTGCCTATCGATGTGATCTCGACCGGTCCAGACCGTAACGAAACCATCATCAAAGTGCATCCTTTTAATAGCTAAGCACGTGAGACGGTTCGATACTAAAAGCCAGCGTTGATCGCTGGCTTTTTTACTATTTTGGTGTGGCGTTGGAAGCCAGATCGCGTGAAAGCGGAAAAAACTTGCCGCCTTTGCTAAAGTCAGTATGCAAGGTGCCGATACAAAAAAGCACACGGCGAGCGTGCGCGTTGCTGTTGGGTTTCTTGGTTGAATAGCGAGTAGGCATGAAGTTTCGAACGCTGATTTTTTCACTTTCTCTGACGACAGCGACGCTGACGACAGCAACGGCCCGCGCGGACGTCGGGGCGGCTGTGCCATTATACGAAGAAAGTGAACTTATCACGCTGTTTGAAACCAACTCTCACCTTGAGCGCGTCGAACAAGACGAATGCCAGCTCGTGCAAGACATCGAAGCCCGAGCTACCCGTGTCGGCTCTCCCGCCTACGAGTTTTTATATGGCGATATGCTGGCGTGGGGAGTGTGTGTGGATCAAGACGCGGATCTCGGTGTTTACTACATGAAGCAAGCGGCGCAGCAAGGGCTACCCGCTGCGCTAGAGCAAATTGGCCGTTACTACGCCAATGGCACGCTGGTCCAACAGGATCAACGTCGGGCGATTCCTTACCTGCGCGAAGCCGCTTCATTGGGTGATACGCGTGCCCGGATCCAACTGGCTGAGTTGCTAGTGGATGATGTCGGGTCGCCACTTGATTATGAAGACGCTTATCGCTGGTTATATCAAACCATCACCGCAGACTCTCGTACCCGCAACCGTATTTCAGAGCTTCGTGCCGCACTTGAAGCACGGATGCCACAGAATATTATCGCCCGCGCCAAACGGCGTACCAGCTATTGGTGACCGCGAAAGGCGCCAGTAGGCGACTTTATGCGCAAAATCCGTTACACTCTCTATACACATCTGTTCCCAATCTGATTTGATATTGCCGATGCGCCATGTTCCTCTCGTTGCCTGCAAGCAAGGCGCTGAAACAAAACGTCAAACTGCGATCATCGCGGCGCAATAGCGACAGTTTACAGATATAATGAAATCAACATACGCCAATAGGAAAAGGYCTATGTCGCAAGACACAGGTTCGACAAATAATACCCCAAACAACATCGCTGCGGATCCACACCAGGCACGCGAAGCGGAGAAATACGACAATCCGGTCCCCAGCCGAGAGCATTTGCTGGAAGTGATCCGCAGCTTCAAGGCGCCAGTAAGCCGCGATAATCTGTTTTCACACCTTGGCTTAGCTGGTGATGAGCAGTATGAAGGGCTACGTCGACGCCTGCGCGCCATGGAGCGTGATGGACAATTGGTGTTCACCCGTCGTCAATGCTATGCCTTACCCGAGCGGTTAGACTTGGTCAAAGGCACCGTGATTGGTCACCGTGACGGCTTTGGTTTTCTGCGCCCAGAAGGCAAAGGCAACCACGATGACTGGATGCTCCCTCACCACCAAATGCGCAGCGTGATGCACGGTGATGTCATTTTAGCCCAAGGTGTTGGCACCGATAAGCGCGGCCGTAAAGAAGCCCGTGTGGTGCGCGTAACCGAAGCGCGCCAAGGTCAGATTGTAGGCCGTTACTTTGTGGAAGATGGTATGGGCTTTGTCGTGCCAGACGATAGCCGCCTGGGCCAAGATATCGTGATTGATAAAGATCATACTCAGGGCGCGCGTATGGGCAATGTGGTGGTGGTTGAGATCATGCAGCGTCCGACCCGACAAACCAATCCTGTCGGTAAGATTGTTGAAGTGCTGGGGGAGAACATGGCACCCGGCATGGAAATCGAGATCGCGATGCGCACCCACGATATTCCTCATCAATGGCCGGATGCGGTGCTCAAGCAAGTGAAAAGCTTGAGTGAAGAGGTCCCAGAAAAAGCCAAAGAGGGCCGTGTCGATCTGCGTGATTTGCCACTGGTGACCATCGATGGTGAAGATGCCCGCGACTTTGATGATGCGGTCTATTGCGAACGTAAACGCTCGGGCGGCTGGCGCCTGTGGGTGGCGATTGCCGACGTCAGTTACTATGTGCGCCCTGATTCGGCGCTGGATAAAGAAGMGCAAAACCGCGGTAACTCGGTGTACTTCCCGAACCAAGTGGTGCCTATGTTGCCGGAAGTGCTTTCTAATGGCTTATGCTCGCTGAATCCGCAAGTCGACCGCCTATGTATGGTGTGTGAGATGACGATTTCAGAATCAGGGGCGTTATCTGGTTACAAACATTACGAAGCGGTGATGAACTCCCACGCGCGTCTGACCTATACCAAGGTGTCTCATATTCTGGAAGGCGATGAGGAACTGCGTGAGCGCTACCGCTCTTTGGTGCCGCACTTAGAAACGTTACACGATATGTACAAAGTGCTCAGTGGTGCGCGTCAGCAGCGTGGGGCGATTGAATTTGAGACGGTGGAAACCCAATTTATTTTCAACGCGCAGCGCAAAATCGACCGTATTGTGCCGGTGGAGCGCAACGATGCACACAAGATCATCGAAGAATGTATGATCTTGGCCAACGTTGCTTCGGCGCGCTTTGTGGAAAAACATAAAGAGCCGGCGCTCTTTCGTGTTCACGAAGCGCCAGGAGAGGAACGTCTTAGCGGCTTTAAAGACTTTTTAGGCGAGTTAGGCTTAAGCCTGAGCGGTGGTCTAGAGCCGACGCCGAAAGATTACGCGGCACTGATGCATGTGGTCCATGGTCGTGCTGACAGTGAACTGATCCAAACCATGTTGCTCCGCTCGATGAAACAAGCGGTGTATCAGGGGGATAACCAAGGCCACTTTGGTTTGGCACTCAAGCAATACGCGCACTTTACCTCGCCTATTCGTCGCTATCCAGATTTGCTGTTGCACCGAGCGCTTAAATACCTGGTTGCCAAGCAAGCGGGTAAAAACCAAGACCGTTGGACACCCACTGGCGGCTATCACTACTCGTTTGATGATATAGATGTGCTGGGTGAACAATGCTCGAAAACAGAGCGCCGTGCCGATGATGCCACCCGTGATGTGTCAGACTGGCTCAAATGTGAGTACATGCAAGATCACGTTGGCGATGAGCTAGAGGGCGTRATTGCTAATGTCACTGGTTTTGGTTTCTTTGTCCGCCTTAATGAGCTACATATCGATGGCTTGGTGCATATTTCTAACCTCGATAACGATTACTATCGCTTTGATATGGTAGGTCAGCGTCTGGTGGGCGAAGGCTCGGGTCGTGTGTTCCGGCTCGGCGATCAGGTGACCGTTAAAGTCTTGGCGGTGAACTTGGATGAGCGACAAATCGACTTTGAGCTGGTAGGCTCTGAGCGCAAAGCCCGTCGCCCGGGCAAAACCGCGCGCGATAAACGCAAGAAAGGCCGTGCGGAGTCGAATAAAGACCCGCAAGCCCGTCGTGAGCGAACCTCGGTTCGCCAACAGCTCAAACGCGGTGCGGTGCCAAATGTTGAAGCCGATAAGGCGCCTGCAGATAAAAACGGCAAAAAGCGTAAAGTGAAATCGCCAGCGGAAAAAGCGCGTAAGAAAAAGGCGAAGAAACAAAAAGCCAAAGCGGGTCAGAAAAAGAAGTAAATCATGAGTAATGAAGTAATTTACGGTATTCATGCCGTTAAAGCGATTTTAGCGACCGATCCTTCCCGCTTTATTGAAGTGATGGTGTTAAAGGGGCGCCAGGATGAACGTCTGGTACCTGTGCTTAATGAGATTGCGATGCTGGGTGTCAGTATTCAGCAAGTCGGCCGCAAAGCGTTAGACGACAAAACCCAAGGTGCGTCGCATCAGGGGATTGTTGCCCGTGTCAAACCGGGTCGTCAGTACAACGAGAATGACTTGGAGGCGATCCTCGCCAATAGCGAGAACCCCTTGTTGCTGGTACTTGATGGTGTCACTGACCCGCACAATTTGGGGGCGTGCTTACGTACCGCGGATGCGGCGGGAGTCAGTGCGGTGATTGTTCCGAAAGACAAATCCGCTCAGCTCAATGCCACGGCGCGAAAAGTGGCCTGTGGCGCGGCTGAAGTCGTGCCTTTGGTGCGTGTTACTAACTTGGCGCGTTCTATGCGGACGCTCAAAGAGCAGGGCGTGTGGTTTGTGGGCACCGCGGGTGAGGCCGATCATGATGTCTACGACACCAAATTAGTGGGGCCGTTGGCCTTAGTGATGGGCGCAGAAGGAGATGGCATGCGCCGTTTGACCCGTGAAACCTGTGATGAGCTGATCCGGGTACCAATGGCGGGCAGCGTGTCGAGCTTGAACGTGTCTGTCGCGACGGGCGTCTGTTTGTATGAAGCGGTGCGTCAGCGTCGCTAAATACCGCCTCTCTTGTTTACCGTTGAAGAAAAACGCCCCGGCTTGGGGCGTTTTGTCATTTTGGGAAGTGAAAAACCATTACAGTAATTGCCAGACCGCGGCGCTGCCTGGCTTTTCGCCTCGGGTCCACCACTTGGCTTGGTAGCGTTGGTTGTTGTATTCAACCTCATCGCCGCCGGAATAAGCGACGTTTGCTTGCCATTCACTGCTTTGGTTGGATTGGCTATCCCCGACGCGCTCCCATGGCCCGCCTTGGTCTGGGCGCTGACCCTTGGTCCACCACTTGGCACTATACTCAACCCCTTGATACAGGACGCGATCGCCGCCCACATACACGGTGTTTTCATCCCACGTTGGCAAGCCACTGGCCGGCGTCACGGTGACCGTGAATTGTGCTTGCGTGGTTTTGTCGCCATCGCTGACCTCGACCGTGACCACATAGTCGCGATTCTCCGTCACTGTGGGTGCCGTTAGCGATACTTGATCCCCGGTGCCAGAAACGGCCAGATCGCCGGATGCACGATAGGTGTAGCTGAGTGTATCGCCATCTGGGTCGTTCGCCTCAACCGTCACGCGGGTTTGCTCACCGCTTTTCAGGCTAACTGGGGCGATAGGTGCCACGGTAGGGGCTTGGTTTTCACCCGGTACCACCACCTCGATAGTCGCATTGGCCTCGGCATTGGCTTGGCCATCCGATACCGTCACCGACAGAGAATAGTCGGTGCTGGTGCTCACATCGGGGGCGGTCACTGTGACCGAATCCGTGTCGCTATTGGTCAGCGCCAACGCCGCATCACCTTGCCAGAGATAGGTCAGGGTATCGCCATCCCGATCGCGCCCATTGGCGGCAATGGTTAACGACGTTCCGGGCGCCACCGTATAGCTTTGCTGCGCAAGCGTGACTGTAGGAGCACTATTGACGGGTGGTTGACCATCCTGTGCTAAGCCCTCGTGCATCGCATTTAGGATATCGCCATTGTCGAGCGTGTAGTTTGTTGTTTTAATAGAACTAAGTGGCCTGCATACTCTATGTTTTAAGGGTGAGGGTAAGGAGCGTGTTACGATAAAAACGCAGCGAGGGCCTTGTGACGTTGTGGTGACACGGTGACAGAAAGATTGGCGGATAAAGAGAAAATCTGTTTGCTTATACCGCTGCAATTCTGTACTATCTCGCGCCTGATTCTCGGTCTTTTACTTTTCGTTCCTTGCTTCCGCTGGACGACCGAGCCAATTGTGGAAGCTGATTAATCCGTAAGGAGCAACTCAATGCGTCATTACGAAATCGTATTCATGGTGCACCCTGATCAGAGCGAGCAAGTTGCTGGCATGATCGAGCGTTACACTGCGTCTATCAAAKATGCAGGCGGTCAGATTCACCGTCTAGAAGACTGGGGCCGTCGTCAACTGGCTTACCCAATCAACAAACTGCACAAAGCACACTATGTTCTGATGAACGTAGAAGCTGAGCAGGCTGTGATTGACGAGCTGGAAAGCATGTTCCGCTTCAACGACGCGGTGATCCGTAACATGATCATGCGTACCAAAGACGCTATCACTGAGCCATCTGTGATGATGAAGGCTAAAGAAGAGCGTACCGCTAAGCGTGAAGATCGCCCTGAGCGCGAAGAGCGTGCAGAAGCGAAACCAGAAGCAAAAGCTGAAGCGCAAGCTGAAGGCGAAAACGCAGCTGAGTAATTGCTGTGATGACCAATCGGTTGGAGCTTGCTGGTGTTATCAGTAAAGGTCCGGTCCGTCGCCAAAGCCCCGCTGGAATTCCGCACTGTCACTTTGTGCTAGAGCATCGTTCCACGCAGGTTGAAGCTGACCTACCTCGACAAGTGTTTTGTCGCTTATCAGTGGTAGCCAGCGGGCAAGTGTCAACACAACAAACGCAACATTTAGCTTTAGGCAGCCATATCAAGGTAAGCGGGTTTCTCGCCTACCAAACCAGCCGACAAGGCGAGGGAAAATTGGTATTGCACGCCGACAACATCATAGACATTTAGATCAGGAGATAAGCCCATGGCACGTTTCTTCCGTCGTCGTAAATTCTGCCGTTTCACTGCAGAAGGCGTTACAGAGATCGACTACAAAGATGTAGCGACTCTAAAAAACTACATTACCGAATCAGGTAAAATCGTACCTAGCCGTATCACTGGTACTCGTGCTAAGTATCAGCGTCAACTGGCTCGTGCTATCAAGCGCGCTCGTTACCTGGCCCTGCTGCCGTACACTGACAAGCATCAGTAATCGGAACTGTCCAAGTTAGAGAGGATTGAAGAATGCAAGTTATTCTACTTGATAAAATCGGTAACCTGGGTGGCCTAGGTGATCAGGTAACTGTTAAATCTGGTTATGCGCGTAACTTCCTTATCCCTCAGGGTAAAGCAGTTATGGCAACCAAAGCCAACATCGAACATTTTGAAGCACGTCGTGCTGAGCTAGAAGCAAAAGTTGCTGAGCAACTGGCCGCTGCTCAAGCGCGTGCAGAGAAAGTTGAAGCACTAGAAGCGGTTGAAGTCGCTTCTAAAGCGGGTGATGAAGGTAAACTGTTTGGTTCTATCGGTACCCGTGACATCGCTGATGCTGTGACTGCAGCCGGCGTTGAAATTGCGAAAAACGAAGTTCGTCTACCAGAGGGCGCACTGCGTCACACTGGCGAGTACGAAATCAGCGTACAGCTGCACTATGACGTGTTCGCAACGGTAAAAGTAAACGTTGTTGCTGCGTAATTGCGCATCAATACGTTGATAAAAGACCAGCCTTCGGGCTGGTTTTTTTTCGTCTTTTATAGCCACTGATAACGAAGACCGAGTGTGAGCACGCTATCGTGATTTTTGAGTCCTGGTGGTACATCCGTCATATAATTGTGTTTGCTGGTTATTTTTATCGAAAGCTTCTCAGTAATGGTGGAAGCCAGAGTGACGGCGCCTTCCACGCTGGTATTACTGGCACCTGATATCACTATGCTTCTCCCCTCTAAGCGAACACTGTCGACCAGTTGCCATTCTCCTTTGGCCTGTGCACGAATCACCGGCTCGCGAACCGAGTAAGGCATGATGAGATCGTCATCGTCGATTTCATCAAGGTTGGGGCGCTGGTAGCGATACCCTGGCCCCACTTCTGTGCTCAGTGAGAGTGTGTCACTTTGCCACCATTGATGACCGAGTCCTGTCGCTAGCATAAAATCATCGAAATAAGGACCGTAGCGATCTGCGACATAGGTAGCGTTGAGTAAAACATAGCTGCGTGCGCTAATACCGCGGTTTGCTTGGGTTTCTAACTCGGTTTTACGTTTATCTTCTTCTCCATCTTTTTCCACTTGTAGCACGCTCGCGCTGGCTTGATAACGTGTTTGTTCGCCATCATATTGACCATTGACTTCCCCGTTGACTGTCTGTGAATCGGCATTGCCGCTCAACTGTTGTAGGCCTAAAGACAGCTCGCTTTGCCAAGGCGACGAATCGGCTTCCGCGGCGTGGCTATATGGCATAGACAGTGTGGACATCAGAAGAAAAAGAGACGGCGTTTTCATTATGAATCACCTATTGACAATATCGCGCCTTATCCTAGGTGCATGGGCGCCATAAGCGGTCAAATTTCCGTTAAAATCGCGGCGACTTCTTCAGCGTTGGGAAAAAAATGCTGCGTGGGGCAGCGTCTTGCGAGGACAGCGGGTATAATGACCTCCAGTAGCAATAGGTGAGTTTTTATGGCAGACAATCGTAAACCCGCAAAAGATCAGCAAGTCGCTAACCTTAAAGTGCCCCCGCATTCCATCGAAGCCGAGCAGTCTGTGCTGGGTGGCTTGATGTTGGATAACGAGCGCTGGGATGCGGTTGCGGAAAAAGTGGTTGGCCATGACTTTTACAGCCGCCCGCATCGATTGATTTATGAGTCTACCAAGTCGTTGCTCGATGAAGGCAAGCCGCTGGATTTAATCACCCTGTCTGAGCATTTAGAAAAAGGCGGACATTTGGATGATGTGGGTGGGTTTGCCTATCTCGCAGAGTTGGCGAAAAACACCCCAAGTGCAGCGAATATCGTCGCTTATGCGGATATTGTCCGTGAACGGGCTATGGTGCGTAATTTGATTGGGGTGGCGAATGAAATTGCGGACGCCGGTTATGATACCCAAGGTCGCACATCAGAAGATCTGCTCGATATGGCAGAGAGTAAGGTGTTTGCCATTGCTGAGTCGCGCACCAGCGAGACAGAAGGGCCGCAACATATCGACTCGGTGCTCAGTAAAACCCTTGAACGTATCGAAGAGCTTTTTAAAACCCCACAAGATGGCGTCACGGGCGTATCGACAGGCTTTACTGATCTGAACAAGAAGACGGCAGGTTTGCAGCCTTCTGATCTGGTGATCGTGGCGGCTCGTCCTTCAATGGGTAAAACCACCTTTGCGATGAACCTGTGTGAAAACGCGGCGATGGATCAAGAAAAGCCGGTACTCATTTTCTCGCTCGAGATGCCAGCGGAACAGCTGATGATGCGTATGTTGGCCTCGCTATCACGGGTTGACCAAACCAAGATCCGTACCGGCCAGCTTGATGATGAAGACTGGGCGCGTATTTCCTCATCGATGGGGATCTTAATGCAGAAAAAGAACATGTACATCGATGATAGCTCCGGCTTGACGCCCACCGATGTACGCTCGCGAGCGCGCCGCGTTGCCCGTGAACACGGTGGGGTCAGCATGATCATGGTCGACTATCTGCAGCTGATGCGGGTGCCTGGTTTGCAAGAGAACCGAACCCTTGAGATTGCTGAGATTTCTCGCTCGCTCAAAGCGCTCGCCAAAGAGCTGAATGTGCCTGTGGTGGCGCTATCACAGCTTAACCGCTCGTTGGAGCAGCGCGCCGACAAACGCCCGGTAAACTCAGACTTGCGTGAATCAGGCGCGATTGAGCAGGATGCTGACTTGATCATGTTTATTTACCGTGACGAAGTCTATAACCCGGAAAGTGCGATGAAAGGAATTGCAGAAATCCTGATTGGTAAACAGCGTAACGGCCCGATTGGCTCGGTGCGGCTGACGTTCCAAGGCCAGTATTCGCGATTTGATAATTATGCAGGGCCGGCGTTTGATGACGAGTAATCCTTTTATCATGACCAATGCCGCCAAAGCCGTTATCGACCCGGAGGCGATGGTACACAACATCCAGGTGATGCGTCGCCAAGCGCCCAATAGCAAAGTGATGACAGTGGTGAAGTCCGATGGTTACGGACACGGGTTAGTGTCGGTTGCCACCACACTTGCGCCTTATAGCGATGCCTTTGGGGTGGCACGGATTGAAGAAGCACTGACGTTACGCCAGGCCGGTATACGCTTGCCTATTGTCTTGCTGGAAGGTTTCTATGAAGCCGACGAGCTACCGCTATTGGTTGAACACCAGCTGACCGCCACGGTGCACTGCCATGAGCAAGTTACCATGCTGACCAACGCGGCACTGAGTGAGCCTTTACCTGTGTGGTTAAAGGTCGACTCTGGGATGCATCGCTTAGGCTTTGAGCCTGAGCAAGTGCCAGACGCACTCTCTGCCTTGAAAGCGTGTGACAATGTGGCGCCGCAAATTGGCTTTCTCAGTCATTTCGGTTGCGCCGACGAGATGGATAATCCCATTACGCAAGCGCAAATAGATACCTTCACACAAGTGACGGAAGGGCTGCCTGGAGAACGCTCTCTGGCAGCGTCATCGGGGACCTTGTTTTGGCCGCAGAGTCACTTTGATTGGGTGCGTCCCGGTATTTGCCTATACGGCATTTCGTCGCGGATTGAACTGACGGGTGAACAGCTGGGCCTGAAACCGGCGATGCGCTTAACCTCAAGGGTGATGGCCGTTCGCAAGCTAAAAGCCGGTGAACCGGTAGGCTACGGCGCGCGCTGGCGTAGCGAGCGCGACACGCTGATTGGTGTAATAGCCATCGGTTATGGCGATGGCTACCCTCGACTGGCTCCCGATGGCACCCCTGTTTGGTTGAATGGCCGTGAAGTGCCACTCGCCGGGCGGGTATCGATGGATATGATCACTGTTGATCTTGGCCCAGATGCGACCGATAGCGTGGGCGACGAAGCGGTACTGTGGGGGCCTGAGCTACCAGTTGAACGGATTGCACGTCTCGTCGACACCATCGGCTATGAGCTCGTATGCCAAGTAACTGGCCGTGTGCCGCGCCAATACCTGACTATCCCCTCTGATCAACGGGCGACGGGTTAGGCGGCGTCACCCCTCTCTGAACGCATGTTGGCCAGCGAGATTAGACGTTGGCTTGTGGCGCGCCTTGCAAGGTCACTACCAAGGTACGCGTGCCGCCCTGGTCGCGATGCTCGCCTAGATAAATCCCTTGCCACGTACCGAGATTTAATTGACCTTGGCTGATGGGGACAGTGATACTTGCGCCTAATAATGACGCTTTGATGTGCGCTGGCATGTCATCGTCTCCTTCGTAGGTGTGGCGATAATAAGGCGCACGCTCAGGCACTGAGTGGTTAAAGTGCGCTTCCATATCTTGGCGCACGGTTGGGTCGGCGTTTTCATTGAGGGTTAAGCTCGCCGAGGTGTGCTTGATAAACACCTGTACCATACCCACATCAATATCGCTTAGCATAGGAAGTGCGTGAACGATTTCGTCGGTGATTAGGTGAAAGCCGCGCGGCCGGGCACGTAGACGAATCTCAGTTTGATACCACATAAGCAATCCTTGTTGTGATCTTTATCGTATGCAGTTGGCTCAAAGGCGAYCCAACTATTCTATGATTGATCGCAACCTACTCACAGCGATTGCATGTGAGAATCGAGCCATGATTATGTAATATTACACCAATGACCGCTGCGTACAGCGTGGTGGTGCTGACGTTATACAGGATCCTTGCCTGCTGTGATACCCACAGCAGCACTCACAACGCGATTTGGATGACATGATGCTAAAGACAACGAATCCCACTCAGACCGTGGCGTGGCAATCACTGACCGCCCATTTTGAAGAAGCGCAGGACTATACACTGGCTGATCTGTTTGCTGATAATCCAGAGCGATTTGCCCACTTCTCAACGCAATTCGAAGACAGCATTCTGTTGGATTATTCCAAAAACCTGATCAGTGAAGAGACGCTGACTAAGTTATTGGCACTCGCCGACGAAACCGGGGTGGCTGAAGCGATAGAGTCAATGTTTAGCGGTGAGAAAATCAACCGTACAGAAGATCGCGCGGTACTCCACACAGCACTACGGAATCGCAGCAACACGCCTATAATGGTTGACGGCGAAGATGTGATGCCTAAGGTCAATGCGGTATTGGCACAGATGCAGTCTTTCTCCGAGCGCGTGATCAGTGGCGAATGGAAAGGTTATACCGGTAAAGCGATCACCGATGTAGTGAATATTGGTATCGGGGGATCAGATTTGGGCCCTTATATGGTGACCGAGGCACTCGCCCCTTATAAGAACCATCTCAACCTGCACTTTGTCTCTAACGTCGATGGCACTCACATGGCCGAGACGTTAAAAGCCCTTAACCCGGAAACCACCTTGTTCTTGGTGGCGTCAAAAACCTTTACCACCCAAGAAACCATGACCAACGCGCACACGGCGCGTGACTGGTTAATGAACGCTGCAGGCGATGACAGCCAGGTGGCGAAGCACTTTGCTGCGCTTTCTACCAACGCAAAGGCGGTGTCTGAATTTGGTATCGATACCGCCAACATGTTCGAATTCTGGGACTGGGTTGGCGGCCGCTATTCACTGTGGTCAGCGATTGGTCTTTCTATCTGCTTGGGCGTAGGTTACGACAACTTTGTCACCTTACTCGATGGCGCGCACCAAATGGATAACCACTTCAAAACCGCACCCATGGCACAAAACATGCCGGTGTTATTGGCGTTGATTGGTATTTGGTACAACAACTTCCACGGGGCGGAATCAGAAGCGATTTTACCGTATGACCAATACATGCACCGTTTTGCCGCGTATTTCCAACAAGGCAATATGGAATCAAACGGTAAGTATGTCGACCGCAACGGTAATCCTGTTGACTACCAAACCGGCCCAATCATCTGGGGTGAACCAGGCACCAATGGTCAGCATGCTTTCTATCAGCTGATTCACCAAGGCACCAAGCTGATCCCATGTGACTTCATTGCCCCTGTGCACAGCCACAATGCGATTGGCGATCATCACGCAAAATTGATGGCGAACTTCTTCGCCCAGACGGAAGCGCTCGCGTTTGGTAAGAGCCGTGAGCAAGTTGAAGCCGAGTTAATGCAAGCGGGCAAATCCGCCGAAGACGTGGCTGCGATTGCGCCATTTAAAGTGTTTGAAGGTAACCGCCCAACCAACTCGATCTTGGTAGAGAAAATGACCCCTTATACACTCGGCGCTTTGATTGCCATGTATGAGCACAAGATCTTCACCCAGGGGGTAATTTGGAATATCTTCAGCTTTGATCAGTGGGGTGTTGAGCTGGGTAAACAGCTGGCGAGTAACATCCTGCCAGAGCTCGGTGATGCGCAACAGGTTGAGAGCCACGATAGCTCGACCAATGGATTGATCAACGCGTTTAAGCAGTGGCGCCAAGCCTAAGCTGAGCTAACCGCGATTGAGAAAGTCAAACGCCGCGATGGTTATCGCGGCGTTTTTATATTTTGTGGCCGTCAGCGACGTACGCCCGCTTAGTGATCGAAACAGATCTCAATAAAGGCAGTGCCGTGCGGGGATTTAAATGGCATGATGATCACTGGACCATCACTTTTGTGGTTGATGGTATGGCCTTTGCCGGATACGACCACAGGGGTCGCCATCTCAAATTCGAAGCCCTTTTCTGACAAAATACGCTTCGCGCCACCTGTCACCATATTGGTGATCTCACCGACCATATCCGTCACTTCTTCATCAATCGACTCGGACCGCTCTCCGAGCATACGCTGCATGATTTCAAGCGCCATATCTTCATCAAAGGTAACGGARAAGGAGCCCTTAGTCTGTGGGCCGACCATACCAATTAACCCAGAAACGTCCCCTTTGGCGATCTCTGACTTTTTCAAGTGAGGCTTCTCTGGCTGGATTTCCAGCTGTGCCATCGTCTGTAGCACATTGATCAGTGAAGTAAGAAATGGGTTGACGAATTGTGCTTCCATAAAGAATGTCCGTCCTAATCAATTCAGTATTAGTGGGCTAGGCATTGTGCGCAGGTACCATGGGTTTCAATCACGTGATGTTGAACCTTAAACCCCATTGTTTGCGCCTTTTCACGCAACGCCTCAGAAAGCTCCTCAGTGTGACACTCTTCCACGGTGCCGCATTGATCACAGATGAGCAGTTGGGAGCAGTGCCCCTGGTGGCCAAGATGACAACAAGCGATATAGCTATTGGTTGACTCCACCTTATGCACAAACCCCTGCGCTAACAGAAAGTCTAGCGCACGATAAACCGTTGGTGGTTTGGCTTGTGGCTCTGTTTCACGCAGCTCGTCTAGCAGCTCATAGGCGCTGATCGCACGTGAATAGTWGGCGATAATCTCGTAAACGCGCGTCCGCTGCGGCGTTAATCGCACGCCGCGTTGCTCGCAAAGCTGCTGTGCGCGGTGCAGTAACCCAGTGGTGTTGGTCATAGCGCCTCAAAGTGCTAACAGTCAGTCAGTTATCTTACCATAGCTGTATAACATCGCACCCCACCTATCGTCATCCTATGCGCTTTGCCACAAGTGTAAATAGGTAGTCCAATATCACTTGATCGCGATCAGTCACCCTACAGTAATGATAGAAGTAAAAATAAAAACCAATCAGTCGATTTTTGAATCGGCTAACTGTTTTGCGCTGTTATGTCAGTATGATGACAGCGTGCCACAGGCATTAAAAACATACCTTTACATCCATAATAGGAGTATGTACCGATGAAAAAACTGTTAGCCCTCGCCGCCCTGGCGTTCGCGTCTGTTTCAACGCAAGCGGCTGCCAATGAGTGTGAGTTAACTGTCACCACCGGCGATAAAATGGCCTACGACCAGTCATCGTTGTCCGTACCAGCAAGCTGCAGCGAAGTTACGCTAACGCTGGAGCATCAAGGCTCAATGCCTGTGACCTCTATGGGCCACAACTGGGTGCTGTCGGAAACGTCTAACTTGCAAGATATCGCCATGAAAGGCGCCGGTGCAGGGGCAGATAACGACTATCTACCACAAGGCGACGACCGCATCTTGGCACACACTAAGCTGATAGGCGGCGGTGAAAGCACCAGCATCACCTTCTCAACTGAAGGCTTGCAAGGTAAAGACTTAACCTATTTCTGCTCTTTCCCAGGTCACTGGACGGTAATGAAAGGCAAATTCACCATCGAATAAGTCTTGTTGCGAGAGAGCAGAGTAACTGGCTCTCTCGCCCATTTCATTTGCTCGTCATCTTGCTCGGTTAGGCTTTGCTGTAAACCGACATCCGCCAACGGATTGACGGAGCAAGAGGGTGAAAAACTCCGCTACTATAGCTACAATTTGGCCGTCAATGCGATCCCAAATCACTGGTATCGCACTTGGATGCGTCGGCAACTTTTACCCATTTATCAGCAGCATCAATCCGATATCGACCAGCGCGTCAGCTACTACAACCGTATGGCTGCACCATTTTGCTTGTCCGAGCAATACTGTGATCACCAGACGGGCCGAGTGAGACAAGACCACGGCTCGGTGTATTTTTTCGATATATTGCGGGTAATGCGCTGGTTCCCAAATGGCTTGTTTCTACATTACTTAGGCGGCGATGTGACACAACCACCATTCACGCCAGCATTTGTAAAAAGCCGACCGATTCATGGCGACAATCAAAACGCCGTCCTGCTCAAGCTCAACGCGGTGCGTCACTTCCAATTTATTAATGATCCTGTGCCGTTTGGGCAAAAACGCGATAGCGCGGTATGGCGCGGGCGCTGTTTCAATGACAAGCGCCGCCAGCTTCTTCAGCGCTTTTACACGCATCCAACCATTGATGTCGGGGATTCACGGCCCGTGGATGATACTGACCAAGCTTACCGAAAAGCCCCGCTGACACCGCAAGCGCAGCTACAGCATAAGTTTATTCTCAGTGTGGAAGGGAAAGACGTTGCCACCAATTTAAAATGGATCATGTCCTCCAACTCGCTTTGCTTGTCACCCCCAATGGAATATGAAACCTGGTTTATGGAGGGCCAATTAATCCCCGGGGTCCACTATGCCGAGGTCAACGCTGATTTCTCCAACCTAGAGGCAGTCATCGACTATTACCTCACTCATCCGCATGAAGCACAAGCGATCATCAACAATGCTCACCAATGGGTGAATCAATTCCGCGACCGACAAAAAGAGTCGGTGATCAGCTACTTAGTGGCAGAGAAATACTTTCGGCTTTCGCAGCAAGTCAGAGAAAGAACTGACGATGCTTTTGGACTGAGCGTGTATGCAAAATGAGAAAGTGATGGGGGCATAGGTTACTGACATATAGTACAGTTGAGTGCGGCTCAGCACGGTAGTGTTCAGAATTCTGTGTCACTTCGTTAGACTGTACAAAAAGGGATGACACATGACCAAACCAACATTCGATATGGATGCCGCCTTGCAAGCTTTGCGTGAAGGTAAAGACCTCACCGGCAAAGACGGCATCTTAACCCCTCTCATCAAGCAGCTCACTGAAGCAGCCATGCAAGCTGAGCTTGATGAACACCTCGCTGATGAAAAGCAGCCTAACCGTAAGAACGGCTCTACATCCAAGTCCGTTAAGAGCCCTGCTGGCAGCTTTGAACTCAGTACACCACGCGACCGGGCAGGCTCGTTCGAGCCGCAATTAGTGAAAAAACATCAAACGCATTTAACCGATGAGCTGGAGCGTAAAATCCTTGCGCTGTTTTCGCTGGGTACCAGTTACCAAGATATCCGCATGCACATCGAAGAGTTGTACGGTATTAATGTATCCAACGGTAACCTCAATGCCGTGACTGATAAGCTACTGCCTGAGCTTCAGGCTTGGCGTGAGCGGCAATTAGAAGCGGTCTATCCGATTGTCTGGCTCGATGCCATTCACTATAAAATCAAAGAGAAGGGGCGCTTTATTACTAAAGCGGTGTACACCATTCTCGGCCTCAACGTTGAGGGGAAAAAAGAGCTGCTGGGCCTTTACCTGTCAGAGTCTGAAGGTGCCCATCACTGGCTCAGCGTGCTGACCGACCTGCACAATCGTGGTGTACAAGATATCCTTATTGCGTGCGTTGATGGCCTTAAGGGCTTCCCTGAAGCGATTGAAAGTATCTATCCGAAGACGGAAGTACAGCACTGCATTATTCATCAAATTCGCCACTCAATGAAATACGTGGCCAGCAAGCACCAAAAAGCCTTCATGGCCGACTTGAAGTGCGTGTACAAGGCAGTCACATTATCCGCCGCAGAGAGCGCGCTGGATGACTTAGAAGCCAAGTGGGGTGACAAATACCCCATCGTTATTAAGTCCTGGCGCAATAAATGGTCCACGCTCTCTACTTACTTCAAATATCCGGAATACGTGCGTACCGCCATTTATACGACGAACGCCGTTGAGGCCGTGCACCGCCAGTTCCGCAAACTGACCAAAACCAAGGGCGGTTTTGCGAACGAGAACAGCTTGCTCAAGCTACTCTACGCGGGTATGTTAAAGGCGTCTGAGCGTTGGTCGCATCCGGTGCAGAACTGGAGCCTGACGCTATCGCAGCTGGCCATTCACTTCGAAGGCCGACTGGATGATTACATAGACCTATGAAACATTGGCTGACACAGAATATTGAACACCCTCTCTTTGAAAAACAAAAACCCCCGCCGAGGCGAGGGTTTGCTATCAAGCAGCACCATGTAGGCTTGTTATCGCCATCTTATGGGCTGGCTACACTCCATCAAGTGTAGTCTTAGAGCATCGCTACGGCAGAGCCGTACGTGCGGGAACAATTAAATGATATGCCTGAGTGGTACTGTAGTCAACCGAGTTTGGTTAACTTTTGTTAACTCGCGCCAACTCTACGCAATTCGCAAAGCATCAGAGATGCTCTATCAAACGGTGTAAGTTCATGCCGTGAAGCATGCAGGCATAAACTTGCCTCATATTGTCTCGGTTTAGCTTTTGCTTAAAGTACACGCGCTTACCATTGTCCATTCCTGCTCTTATATAGTCTAAACGGTCAAAGCTGACGGTGTAGACCATGTCGCCTTTTAGCCATGTCTCTTTACCCATGAAAAACTTGTCTCGAGGGAGGTAGCGATCGTGTATCCGCATGTGGCAACCCATTATCGGTTCCGGCTCTACAGTGCTCAAGCAAACAACCTGCGCAAGCTTGGGACCTCTCCTTGCTGAATTGGTGATAATGACAGGTCGGCGTTTTACCATTTCAGGTGGCACCATTCCTTTGAAATCGCACATCAAAATCTGACCGATGCTTGGGGCGTATTTTACGGGCAAAGTAACGTCCTCTTTCTGTTAGTCCTTTTTATACAGGTGCTTATTATTTTACGTAAGCTGCTTGTTATGCAACTTATGCGGAAACAATTCCGTGTACACCGTCCACAGCACGTTCAAGTTCCGGTGGTCTGTCACTTGCGCCACTTGCTCAATCGAGTAGCCTTTCTCAAACAATCGGCTGGCCCCCCTCGCGGCGTAAATCGTGATAGCGTAAATCGGTAATGCTTAGCGCATTTCGCACACGCTGAAACCCGGCAGTGACTGAACGCGGGTTGTACGGAAATATCCGATCGCTTTCTCTTGGCTGGCGCATCACAATATCAAAGCTTTCACCCAGCAAGGGGACCAACATGTGGTTGCCACTTTTCTTGCGCGGGTCTTTGCGGTTACGCACTAGCACTTGCTTGTTTTTTTCGTCTAAGTCTTCCCAGGTGATCGCGCACACTTCGCCAATGCGCATACATTTGAGCACGTAAAAATCGAGAATAGCAATAAACGGAATACGCACGTTGCCATTCGGGCGCTCGCCCTGCTCGATATCTTCCTGTCTAAATGAATTGGATAGCTGCTCAAAGATACCTTTTCGATTTCCCACGTTTCCAAGCGGTAGCGTGGCAACGATTAATGTGTGATTTTGTTCCAAGAGATAACCGAAATGACGTATCAAGCATATAAAGCGAGTCATAAATCACATATCGTAGTCCCTATTTTTTGGTGAGCAGTTATTCAGTTAAACTGAATTTTCAGTATAAGGGCATCAATTGTATGGCGATTTGCCGATTTAACGTGGATAAATTCACACACAATATCGAAAGTAATTTAGAGCTAATGGGGCTTCCTGTACCCAAAACAGTGTTTGGTAGTATGGCAACAATGTCAGGTGCGCTAGCGAGTATTGAAGCGGCTTTAATGACTAAAGCTGCTGATGTCTCGATTAGCGTAGTTGCTAGTCGAGCCGCAGGAACCACAGTCGCAGGTGTCACAGCTTCTTTTTATGCTGGGGCGATTATTGGTTCAGCACTGAGAGCGTCAACAAGTGCGACGTCATGTAGTGGTGAAGAGCTTAAAAAAGCTTTTCAAGAGCTTGGTTTACCTTTATGGGCTGCGGATGATGCTTTACGCCAACCAAACAGCCACAACTTGCTAAGGAATCAATAATCATGCGCCGATTAAAGGATCGATCGTTATTAATCCTCGTTGCATTGGCGGCAGCGTTAGGTGCTTATGCCTTTTGGAATACGTTAGGGGAGTTCGCGTTAATAATCTTCCCACTGATCGCGTTATATGCCTATATAGTCGAGCGGCCGAAGTTCAAACAATGATCTTTCGCGTGAATGAGTGCACAGTAAACATCACTGCGCTCGCCCTGGGGATCACGCCCCTTTTTCATGTAACTTATGCGGGAACGATTCCGTGTACATCGCCCACAGCACGTTTAAGTTACGGTGGTCTGCTACCTGCGACATCTCCTCAATCTTTTCAAATAGCCGGCAGATACTGTATTGCTACAGCCCAAACACTTCGTTTATTCAAGAACATATCAATGTTACCACTAATCTTTGCTGACACCTTTTAGCCGATAACGTTGGTTTCTCACTGACTGGGAGGCTTGTTTGCTCACGTTACTGCATGTGGATTCTGCTTAAATGTCTTGGACACTCTGTGTATAATCCGCGTCCGCCTGTTGCGTGTATCTACAGGTGGTGCCTTTCAGTATTTAAGGCATTCGCGGGTGTTCGTCTATATTTGTTCCTCTGCTCTGAGGCGTACTATGGGCGTACCGCCTGTCGAAAACGACTGTCGTTTAACGTAATTTGCAGAGATTCGAGACCATGACTAACCCCAGCAAAACCGCCGCCAGCCCTGATGTGACGCCAAAAACGGTGATGCAGCGTTTCTCTGTTGCCCCGATGTTAGATTGGACGGATCGTCACTGCCGTTACTTCCATCGTTTATTGTCTGGGCGCACTTTGCTGTTTACTGAAATGGTCACCACAGGTGCGATCATTCATGGTAAGGCGGATTACCTTGCTTACCACGAGCAGGAGCATCCGGTGGCGTTGCAGCTGGGGGGATCGGATCCGGCGGATTTGGCAACATGCGCTAAGCTGGCGGCCGAGCGTGGTTATGATGAAATTAACCTCAACGTTGGTTGCCCATCGGATCGGGTGCAAAACGGGCGATTTGGGGCGTGCTTAATGGCGGAGCCTGAGCTGGTGGCGCAGTGCGTGGCCGCGATGCGTGAAGTAACCGATGTGCCTATTACGGTGAAAACGCGCATTGGTATTGATGAACAAGACAGCTATGAATTTTTGACTGACTTTGTGGGTATCGTCAGTGAAAAGAGTGGCTGCGATATGTTTACCGTGCATGCACGTAAGGCGTGGTTGAAAGGTCTGAGCCCTAAAGAAAATCGGGAGATCCCGCCGCTGGATTACCCGCGTGTGTACCAGCTGAAAAAAGATTTTCCGCACCTGACGCTTGCCATCAATGGCGGGGTGAAAAGCCTTGAGGAGGCGGAGCAGCACCTTGCGCATCTTGATGGTGTGATGGTTGGCCGCCAAGCCTATCAGAGCCCGTTTATGTTGGCCGAGGTCGATCAGCGTTTATTTGGTAAGACAACCCCTCGCATTACACGTCGCCAAGCCGTCGAGGCGATGTTCCCATACATCGAGCAGCAGCTTACTCACGGGGCGCAACTCAATCATATCAGCCGCCATATGTTAGGTCTGTTCCAAAATATGCCAGGCGCGCGGCAGTGGCGCCGTTATATCAGCGAGAATGCGCACAAGCCGGGCGCGGGGATTGAGGTACTGACCACTGCAATGGGCCATATCCCTGAGCAATGGCTTGACGCCTGATCCGGTGAAAATCACCACTCGTTGGTTTCAATCTAACCGCACCTTCATTTCATCTTGAAGGCATTTCTGTAATCTATTGAATTAATGATCAATTATCGAGTGACAAATTGGCCTAAAACCTGCAAAGTCTGTCTCGCTATCAAGACAAGGAGATCGCAATGATCGAAATACTCTTTCTGATTGGCTTTGCTGTTGTATTGTTCATGACAGGCGTGAGCATCATGGGCATGGTGCTGGCCATGCTGGCAGGCTTTGCTGTGATGATGTTGGCCGGGATGATAGGGACCCTGCTTAAGCTACTACCATGGCTTTTGGTGATCGCTTTGGTCGTTTGGCTGGTTAAACGCCAGCGTCGCGGCCGCAAAGGTGAGCCTGAAGTGATTATCAATGAAAAGCGCTGGGCACGATTCCGTCGCCGCTAAGCGCACAAAATTTGCGCGTTGACACAGCAAACGCATGCTGTTGCGGTTTTTTCTCTTCACCTCGGCACAAAGCTTGCTATTATTCTAAGCAATCGGCGACAAGGCATGGCTTTGCCGCCTCCGCGTGACGACCTTTTTTAATCGACAATGTGGAGAGTTTCATGAAAACCACTTCAATGACGCTTGCCGCCGCAGCGTTTACCGCGCTACTGGCCATGCCGTCTCAAGCAGCCACCCTTGCCGGGGGAAAAGTCGGCGCCGATGCCTGGTTTATGGATGCTGATGTCGACAATGTRGAAGCCGATGATGCGAGCACGGCTGGCTCTTACTATGCGGCAATTGAGCACCCACTTCCGCTGATCCCCAATGCAAAAATTCGTCAAACCTCGGTGAGTGTTGATGGAACAGATACGGGAAAAGTCGATTTTGACCAAATCGATTTTGTTGCCTATTACGAGTTTCTCGATAACGATCTCGTATCGGTGGATGCCGGCGTTAATTTACAGCGTTTCCAATCTGGTAAATTCAACGGGGAGAGCTTCGACGAATGGCAGCCAAACCTGTATGCCGATGCACGTGTAGGTCTAGTCGGCACGCCTTTATTTGTATTTGCCACCGTGAGCAAAGGCGAGTTTGATGGTACCAGCACCTTGGATGCCGAAGCGGGCTTGCAATATCAGTTAGGTTTAGTGGCCGCTGATTTGAACGTACGAGGCGGGTATCGGATGATTGATCACGATTTCGATTATTTTGACAATAACAAAGGTGAGCTTGATCTGACTGGCTTCTTTGTTGGTGCAGAGCTCGACTTTTAGTCGGTTGAACGTCAAGGCAACGAGTAAAAACCGCGCATAGGCGCGGTTTTTTTATACCTGAAGATTCCGCCTATTCGCTTCTGTCGCCCATGTCTCACTGCGACTTTCGCCTAATACCCAGCGATAAAAAACTCTGCCACGCTTTTTGAGTAATAACGGCAAGGAGAGAGCAGTACGTGCTCCGCCATCAACTCAAACATGGAATAAGGAAAGAGTATGATTTACGCAAAACCAGGAACAGATGGGTCAGTGGTGAGTTTTAAGTCGCGTTATCAAAACTTTATTGGAGGTGATTGGGTGCCGCCGGTGAAAGGCCAGTATTTTGCCAATACGTCACCGTGCACTGGCGAAACCCTTGCTGAAGTGCCGCGCTCAAGTAGCGATGATGTCGATCTGGCACTGGATGCGGCTCATGGCGCCAAAGACGCATGGGGCAAAACCTCTGTCACTGATCGCGCCAATATTCTGTTAAAAATTGCTGATCGGATTGAAGCGAACCTCGAAATGCTCGCGGTGGCGGAAACCTGGGAAAACGGTAAAGCGGTGCGTGAAACTCTGGCGGCCGATATTCCGCTTTGCGCCGACCACTTCCGCTACTTTGCCGGCTGTATTCGTGCTCAAGAGGGCACCGCGGCGGAGCTGGATGCGGGCACAGTGGCGTATCATATTTACGAGCCATTGGGAGTGGTAGGACAAATCATTCCGTGGAATTTTCCTTTGCTGATGGCGTCATGGAAACTGGCACCGGCCTTGGCGGCAGGCAACTGCGTGGTACTCAAGCCGGCGGAGCAAACGCCGACGACCATTTTGCTATTGATGGAGTTGATTGGCGATCTGCTGCCAGCTGGTGTGGTGAACGTGGTCAATGGTTATGGCGCCGAAGCCGGACAAGCACTTGCCACATCGCCCCGGATTGCCAAACTGGCGTTCACAGGCTCTACGCCAGTGGGTCATCACATTCTACGTTGCGCGGCGGAAAACCTGATTCCTTCAACCGTGGAGCTGGGGGGCAAATCGCCCAACATCTATTTTGAAGACGTGATGCAGCAAGAGGAAGCCTATATCAATAAAGCGGTAGAAGGCCTGTTGCTTGGTTTCTTCAACCAAGGCGAAGTGTGCACCTGTCCGTCGCGCGCGCTGATCCAGGAAAGTATCTACGACGACTTTATCGCACGCGTGATTGAGCGCGCTGGCACGATAAAACAAGGTAACCCCCTTGATACCGAGACCCAGGTCGGGGCGCAAGCATCGGACGAACAGTTCGATAAGATCATGAGTTATTTGAAGGTCGGGCAAGAAGAAGGCGCGAAGGTCTTAATTGGCGGTAGCCACCAGGATTTGGGTGGTGGCTATTATGTGCAGCCGACCTTGCTGGCAGGCCATAATGATATGCGGGTTTTCCAAGAAGAGATCTTTGGGCCCGTAATTGGAGTAACCACCTTTAAAGACGAGGCGGAAGCGTTGGCGATTGCCAACCACACTGAGTACGGATTGGGCGCAGGGCTTTGGACACGTGATATGAACCGCGCTTATCGTGTAGGACGTGCGATTGAAGCAGGGCGGGTCTGGACCAACTGCTATCACCTTTATCCGGCCCATGCTGCCTTTGGTGGCTACAAAAAATCCGGTATTGGACGAGAGACACATAAAATGATGCTGGGTCACTATCAACAAACGAAGAACTTACTCGTTAGCTACGACATTGATCCATTGGGCTTCTTTTAATAGAGAATCCCTCAAAGCAGGGGCGGTGATAACATCGCCTCTGCGCATCAAGCTTCCCGCATGGCAGCTTTGCTTATCTGAGACTAAACTCAATAAGTGATCCAATTGAGTGGGCAAAGCATCATGACAGCCGAACAGCTCCGTGCTTTATACCGTCAACAGCTTTTGATTGAAGCGGTCGTTGAGCCTTCGTTAGATAGCGAAGGGTGGGTGGTTGAGTGTCGACACACCAGTGGCGGTTTAATGGCGCTTACCAATGCTGAAGGGATTGAACAATGCTTTACCGATATTGACCAAGCGACCTTGAACGCGCTTGAGATTGGTTTTCAGCAAGTACGTATTGCTGACTAACATTATTTTCCCGCTCAATGACACGCGATTACGTACCTACCTTACAAAACGTTATAAAACATTCGTATCTATTCTTTATTGTTATTAATTGGTGAGGGTACGCTAGCATTCACGCAATGTTAGCAAGGAATGTCGTCACCATGTTACTCAAGGATCTCTCCGGGTTAACCAGCCCGCTTAATGATCAGCAAATAGGCCAGTTGCAACAAGCCGTGGCGGAGTTGTCACCGCAGCAACTGGCCTGGATTAGTGGTTATTTTTGGGGGTTAAGCCAAACACCTGCTGGTGAAGCGGCGGCACCCAATGCTATGCCACAAGACAGTTCTGCCCCTAACCAGACTCTGACCATTTTGTATGCGTCACAAACCGGCAACGCTAAAGGCGTCGCGGAGGCGCTGCATCAGGAAGCGGAAGCGGCTGGGATCCCAGCCAAATTGGTGGCGGCAGATAACTACAAAGGTAAGCAACTGGGCAAAGAAACCCACCTTGTCATTGTCGCCTCTACCAATGGAGAAGGCGAGCCACCGGATAACGCCATTGAGCTGCATGAATTTTTGCAATCCAAGAAAGCGCCTAAGCTTGACCATCTTCACTACGCCGTTTTGAGCTTAGGAGACTCGAGTTACGAGTACTTTTGCCAAACAGGTAAAGATTTTGACGCCTTTTTACAAAAACTCGGCGCTAAGCCCATGGTCGCCCGTCTTGATTGCGATGTGGATTATGAAGCCACTGCCAGTGCTTGGCGAGAGCAAACCTTAGCCGAGGTGAAGCAGCAGTTTCAGGCCAGTGGCGATGCGCAGGTGGTGCCTCTCCATCAAGCTACCGCGCAGGCAAAATACACCAAACAATCCCCGTACACGGCCGAGCTACTCACCTGCCAGCRCATTACCGGACGAGGCTCAGATAAAGCGGTTTACCACATTGAATTTGATCTGGATGAGTCCGGCATTCAATACCAACCGGGCGATGCCTTGGGGGTGTGGTATCAAAACGATCCTCTATTAGCCGATGCCATTTTAGCCCAAGTAGGACTGAGTGGTGACGAGTCGGTAGCGGTGGATGGCAGTGCCGTTTCGTTGCGCGAGGCGCTGATCACTGACTATGAAATCACCGCTTCTAACCCGCAGCAGATCACTGCGCTGGCGGCGTTGTCGGAAAGCGACACACTCACCGCATTGACGGAAGACAAAGCCGCATTGCGCGACTTCGCGAATCGCACTCAGCTGATCGATGTGCTGGCACTGGCGGACGTCAACCTGAATGTCGAGCAGTTTCAATCGATATTGCGCCGACTGACTCCGCGTTTGTACTCGATCGCCTCTAGCCAAGCGGAAGTGGAGGACGAAGTGCACCTTACCGTCGGGCTGGTGGATTATCAGCATGAGAGCGGAGAATCACGCCAAGGCGGCGCCTCGAGCTTTCTTGCCCACCGCGCTGAAGCGGCYGAGACGGTTAAGGTGTTTGTTGAGCACAACGATAACTTCAAACTGCCAACCAGTGATGACACCCCCATCATTATGATTGGTCCAGGTACCGGTATCGCGCCGTTCCGCGCCTTCTTGCAAGAGCGAGAGCAACGCGAGGCGAAAGGCGATAACTGGTTGTTCTTTGGCGATCGCACCTTCACTGACGATTTTCTCTATCAGGTTGAATGGCAGCAATACCTTAAATCTGGCCTGCTGACGCGGATGGATGTGGCCTTTAGCCGCGATCAGGCTGAGAAAGTGTATGTCCAGCACCGGTTGCTCGCGCGTGCTGAGACAGTGTGGCAATGGCTATCAAATGGCGCTTACATCTATGTGTGTGGTGATGCCAACCAAATGGCGAAAGATGTCCATGAAGCCTTAATTGAGATTGCCCAGACACAGGATCAACAAAGCCGTGAGCAAGCGGAAACCTTTATTAATGAATTGCGCAAAGATAAGCGCTATCAAAGGGATGTGTACTAATGAGTGAACAGAAATTTGCGGGCGATACACTGGGCCCACTGGCCGATAATGAGCGTTTAAAAGAGCAAAGTGATTACTTGCGTGGCACCATTGATCAAGACTTACAGGATCCGATCACGGGGGGGTTTACCGATGATAACTTCCAGCTGATCCGTTTTCACGGCATGTATCAGCAAGACGATCGCGATATTCGCGCTGAGCGGCAAAAGCAAAAACTGGAGCCGCTGCATAATGTGATGTTGCGAGCGCGGATGCCGGGCGGGATTATTACGCCCCAGCAATGGTTAGCGATTGACAAGTTTGCCCGTGAAAGCTCGCTCTATGGCAGTATTCGCCTGACTACCCGACAAACCTTTCAGTTTCATGGTGTCCTTAAGCCGAACATCAAGCTTATGCACCAGACCTTGAATGAATATGGCATTGACTCGATTGCCACCGCCGGGGATGTCAATCGCAACGTGTTGTGCACCTCTAACCCGGTGGAGTCAGAGCTTCATCAGCAAGCCTATGATTGGGCAAAGCGCATCAGCGAGCACTTGCTGCCTAAAACCCGCGCTTACGCAGAGATTTGGCTTGATGGTGAAAAAGTAGAAGGTAGCCAAGACAAAGAGCCGATTTTGGGCGAGCGCTATCTGCCGCGCAAGTTCAAGACTACGGTGGTGATCCCGCCACAAAACGATGTGGATGTGCACGCCAACGATCTTAACTTTGTCGCGATTGCGGAAAACGGACAACTGATTGGCTTTAACGTCCTCGTCGGTGGCGGGCTGGCGATGACCCATGGTGACACCAACACCTACCCGCGTCGTGCTGATGACTTTGGCTTTATTCCGCTAGAGCATACGTTGCAGATTGCTGAGGCCGTGGTCACCACCCAGCGTGATTGGGGGAACCGTTCGAACCGCAAGAATGCGAAAACCAAGTACACCCTTGATCGCGTGGGCGCGGATGTGTTCAAAGCGGAAGTGGAAAAGCGTGCAGGGGTGAGCTTTGCACCAAGCCGGCCTTATACCTTTACCGGACGCGGCGATCGCTTAGGCTGGACCAAAGGCATTGACGGTAAATACCACCTTGCCCTGTTTATCGAAAATGGCCGTTTGCGTGATACGCCAGAAAAGCCGCTCAAAACCGGCATGGCAGAGATCGCTAAGATCCACCAAGGCGATTTCCGCATGACCGCTAACCAAAACCTGATCATTGCCGGGATCCCTGAAGCGCAAAAAGACGAGATTGAGGCGTTAGCGCGTCGTTATCGGTTAATTGATGATGCGCACAGTGTACAGCGCACGAATTCGATGGCGTGTGTTTCCTTCCCAACCTGTCCACTTGCCATGGCAGAAGCGGAGCGCTTTCTTCCCGATTTTGTCACCGAAGTGGAAGCGATTCAGAAAAAACACCAAGTAGAAAACGATCCGATTGTTTTACGGGTGACCGGCTGTCCCAATGGTTGCGGCCGCGCGATGCTGGCAGAAGTGGGTTTGGTCGGCAAAGCGCCAGGGCGCTATAACCTGCATTTAGGCGGAAATTGGGAAGGTACCCGGATACCGAAAATGTATAAAGAGAACATCACCGATCGTCAGATCCTTGACGAGTTGGATCAGTTGATTGGTCGCTGGGCAACGGAGCGTGAAGTGGGTGAGCACTTTGGTGATTTCTTGATCCGCCGCGAGGTGATTGCCCCCGTGCATGTCTCTAAGAG
>NZ_MUET01000090.1:0-9251 GCF_001995685.1 Salinivibrio sp. IB282
CTTAAAGCCAACCTGAGGTTGGCTTTTTTGTCCTATGTTGTAGAAGGAAGCTGCCCTTGAAACCCAGTGCGCAATTACTCGAGCAAATTCTTGACGATGTTCGGCCATTAATTGGACAAGGCAAGGTGGCTGACTATATTCCCGCATTAGCCGATGTGGCCAATCACAAACTCGGGATCGCAGTATGTTATAAAGATGGCGATGTGATCCGTGCTGGCGATGCTGATGAGGCATTCTCTATTCAATCGATCTCCAAGGTGTTGAGCCTGACTCTGGCGATGCAAAACTATCAAGCAGAGGAAATCTGGACGCGTGTGGGCAAAGAGCCCTCTGGACAAGCGTTTAATTCGTTAATCCAGCTTGAGATGGAGCAAGGGATCCCGCGTAATCCCTTTATTAACGCTGGTGCATTGGTCGTCAGCGACATGCTACACACACGCCAGTCTGCGCCTCGTCAACGGATGCTTGAATTTGTACGTCACCTCGCGGGTAATCCACATTTGTGTTACGACAAGGCGGTGGCGGATTCAGAAATGCTGCACAGCGACAGAAATGCAGCGATTGCCTATCTGATGCGTGCGTTTGGCAATTTTGATAATGATGTGGTGCCAGTATTAACCAACTATTTTCATTATTGTGCGTTAGAGATGAGCTGTGTCGACTTGGCAAAGGCGTTTTTCTACCTGGCCAATAAAGGGACACCGCTAAGTGATGACACCGCTATCTTGAGCCCGACACAAAGCAAACAGATGAACGCCTTATTGGCGACTTGTGGCTTGTACGATGGTGCGGGTGAATTTGCTTATCGCGTAGGCATGCCAGGTAAATCCGGGGTAGGCGGGGGTATTATTGCCGTTGTGCCTGGTGAGATGTCGATTGCCGTCTGGTCGCCGGAGCTAGACCCTTCGGGCAATTCCTTAGCGGGAACGGCTGCGTTGGAGCTATTATCGGCTCGAATTGGCCGCTCGATATTTTAGTGTCAACCTCGATATTGCGCCCACGATGAGGGCAATATGCATACCTTTGAGTACAAAAAGCCCCGCAGTCATCTGTGGGGCTTTTTAGCATCACGGCGATACCGCGATAACATCAAGGAGCTAGGCGTCAGCGGCCAATGTGGCGAAAGCATGGTCAGCGGCCGCGAGCGTGGCATCAATTTCTTTTTGCCCATGTGCTAAGCAGGTAAAGCAAGCCTCAAACGCAGAAGGGGCCAAGTACACGCCTTGCTCGAGCATCAAGTGGAAGAAACGCTTGAAGCGCTCGGTGTCACACTGTTGCACATCTGTAAAGCAGGTGACGGTTTCTTGCTCGGTGAAGAAGAAGCCAAACATCGCGCCTGCTTGGTTCGTGGTCAGCGCAATACCGTGTTTGTCAGCTAAGGATTTGAACCCTTCTGCGAGCTGATGGGTCACATGGGCCAAGTAATCGTGGTTACCTGGCTGGCGAAGCTCAGACAAACAGGCGTGACCGGCCGCCATGGCGACGGGATTCCCGGCGAGTGTTCCCGCTTGGTATACTGGCCCTGTCGGAGCCAAGTATTCCATTACCTCACGACGTCCCCCGAATGCCCCCACTGGCATACCACCACCGACAATTTTGCCTAATGTGGTTAAGTCAGGTTTGACGTCGTAGTAAGCTTGCGCGCCACCTAATGCCACGCGAAAGCCAGTCATGACCTCATCAAAAATCAGTAAGGCACCGAACTCATCACACAGTTCGCGCAGACCTTGTAAGAAGCCGGGTTGCGGCGGCACACAGTTCATGTTGCCGGATACCGGCTCAACAATGATACACGCCACCTCGTCAGGATAGGTCTCAAACGTTTGGCGCACCGAGTCTAGGTCGTTATAGGTGCAGGTCAGAGTGTGCTTGGCAAAGTCGGCCGGCACCCCTGGAGAGTTGGGTTCACCGAGGGTGAGGGCACCAGACCCCGCTTTGACCAGCAAACAATCGCCATGGCCGTGATAGTTGCCCTCAAATTTGATGAATTTATCGCGTTTAGTAAATCCGCGCGCAAGGCGAATGGCGCTCATGGTCGCTTCAGTGCCTGAGTTCACCATGCGTACCATTTCCATCGAAGGCACTAACTCTGCTACCAGCTCCGATAAGGTTGTTTCACTCTCAGTTGGCGCACCAAAGCTGAGGCCACGCTGAGCAGCATCCACCACGGCTTCGCGGATTGCGCTGTGATTATGGCCTAAGATCATCGGCCCCCAAGAGCCAACAAAATCGATATAAGCTTTGCCGTCGGCATCAAAAATGTACGCGCCGTCAGCACGCTCCATGAAGACAGGGTCGCCGCCGACACCGGCAAAAGCACGCACGGGAGAATTCACGCCACCGGGAATGGTGCGTCGAGCTTGTTGAAAAAGTTGTGCTGATTTGGTCATGACATATCCTGTTTGGTAAGGCTTGGCCTAAATTGCGTTGGCGTATTTTAACCAAAGATACGGAACACTGGCGAGGTAGAGTATGATTTCGTTAAGACAAGATTGGCAATTAATACGTACTGATCACAGTTGCGATCAAACGCGCAATACTTGAACACTTTACTCAGGTATTGGATAATCGAATAATTAGCACAAAGAGCATGTGAGGTAACAATGAGCGAAGCACCTTTGCCGTTAGAGTTTTCTGAGGCCGCGGCAACCAAGGTAAAGACGCTGATTCAGGAAGAAGAAAACCCCAACCTGAAGTTGCGCGTCTATATCACCGGTGGTGGCTGTAGCGGCTTCCAATATGGTTTTACCTTCGATGAAAACGTCAACGAAGGAGATATGGAGATCGAGAAAAGCGGCGTGATGCTGGTGGTTGACCCTATGAGCTTACAGTATCTGATGGGCGGGAAGGTCGACTACACCGAGGGCCTTGAAGGATCGCGCTTTTTCATTGATAACCCTAATGCCACAACGACTTGTGGTTGTGGTGCGTCATTTAGCGTTTAATCGTGTTGTGGCGATACCGCTGACGACAATCAAAAACGGCGCCTGCAGGCGCCGTCTTTGATCCGCAGAGCTGATTAGCCGCCACGGTTATAGTGGTTAAGGCTGCCAACTGTGGCCAACAGCTGGTTAAACTTACTCAACTGAGCCATGCGTGACTCAGCCAAACGCACAAACGCCTTCTTTTGTTCACCTTGAAGAGACTTGGCTTCAGGCAGTTTTACCGTCCGCGGGTTTTTATGGACACCGTGAACGAGAAACTCATAGTGCAAGTGTGCACCCGTCACGCGCCCTGTTGAGCCTAGCGTACCGATAATATCCCCTTGTTTGACGCGCTGACCGGTTTTCACTTTACGCTTGGTCAGGTGCAAATACTTGGTGATATAGGTCGAGCTGTGGCGGATAAACACATAGTTGCCGTTGAAGCGGTTGTATGAGGCTTTCATCACCACGCCGTCCCCGGCGGCTTTGATTGGGGTTCCCACTGGCGCAACATAATCGGTGCCACGGTGCGGCTTTACACGGCCAGTGACCGGGTGCAAACGACGTGGGTTGAAGTTTGAGCTGACATAGCGGAAGTTAACCGGTGAGCGCAAAAACGCCTTTTTCATCGCCTTGCCGCTCGGTGTGTAGTACTTGCCATTTTTGGCGCGTACTGCCGTGAAGGTATCGCCTCGGTTGGTGAAGGTGGCGGCGAGGATATTGCCACTGCCTATATGCTCTCCTTCGACAAACTCTTCCTCGTACAGCACTGAAAAGCTATCACCATTGCGAATATCAAGGGCAAAATCCACATCCCAGCCAAAAATCCCCGCGAGTTGCATGATCTGATTTGGGTTTAATCCAGCATCAGAAGCAGCTTGCCAAAAGTTTGACTTGATGGTCGCACGGGCAAAGTTTAGCTGCGTATCAACGTGCTTGGTTTCCAGCCGTGATTGATAGCTCTCATCAATTTTATTCACGATCAGGGTTTCGTTACTGCCTCGTGGTTGAATGAGCTGCACCAGCTCGCCGTCATCATCGACCCCTAGACGTACTTCATCGCCTGGATTTAAGTAAGCGAGACTTTGCGTTCTTTCGTCGGCATTGACGAGACGATAGAGAGTGGTGGGGCTTAACCCCGCACGGCTAAACAATAGCGCCATGCTCTCGCCAGGCTGTACTTCATAGGTTTGCCAGTGGATATTGCGCTTAAACTGCGCGGGCATCTCATCTTTGGGAGGCAGGAGTGAGACGGCCTCAACCGGTAAAGGGTAATGCTTTCCCGGTTCGAAATTAGGTTTAGGGCGCGGCGTATCGGCGCCGTCTGGTACCAACATTAACAAGACAATGAATGCGCTTAATGCACCGATAACGAGTTTATGTAACTTGGGTAAGGCTGCGAGTTTATTTAACGGCATGAAGACTATGTTGAATCACTACGAATAAAGTTATGACAGTCAGACACCCAATCGGTTTTATTGGGGATGATGCCCTGAAGTAGATTTGACACGGCTGACACAAAGACCACATACATCTTTTGACGGCAGCCGCTGCGCGCACCTTGTACACACTCTATCAGTTTAACTGGTTTCAAAAACTGTCGCTATTCGAGTAATATGTCGGTTTATCACATTTTTGCCTATTGGGTAGGAGCAAGAGACTATGGCGAGCCTGGAAGCCGCGCTAGCAGAGCTAAAACGTGGCGTAGATGAAGTAATCCCGGAAGACGAGCTGGTGGCGAAGCTGAAAGAGGATCGTCCTCTTCGCATCAAACTTGGCGCGGATCCCACCGCACCCGATATCCACCTGGGTCACACAGTGATCCTTAATAAGCTGCGAGCTTTTCAAGCGCTTGGCCACGAAGTGATCTTCTTGATTGGCGACTATACCGGTATGGTAGGTGACCCAAGTGGTAAAAATACAACCCGTCCGCCTTTGACGCGTGAGCAGGTGCTGCAAAACGCAGAGACCTACAAAGAGCAGGTGTTCAAAATTCTGGATCCGGCGAAAACGCGTATCGAATTTAACTCGAAATGGCTAGGAGAGCTGGGCACAGATGGCATGATCCGTTTGGCAGCAAGCTCTACCGTGGCTCGTATGCTTGAGCGTGATGACTTTAAAAAGCGCTATACCAGCAACCAAGCCATTGCTATCCATGAGTTCATCTACCCACTGCTTCAAGGGCACGACTCCGTCGCGCTAGAAGCGGATGTTGAGTTGGGCGGCACCGATCAAAAATTCAACTTGCTGATGGGGCGTGAGCTGCAAAAACAAGCAGGACAAAGCCCGCAAGTGGTGATGACCATGCCACTACTGGTTGGATTAGACGGTGTGAAAAAGATGTCTAAGTCAGCACATAACTACATTGGTGTAAGCGAGCGCCCGGATGACATGTTCGGTAAGATCATGTCGATTTCTGACGATCTGATGTGGGATTACTATGAGCTGCTGTCTTTCCGCCCACTTGAGGAGGTAGCGCAGTTTAAGCAAGACGTACAAGCCGGGAAAAACCCGCGTGATATTAAGATCTTGCTAGCCAAAGAAATCATCGCGCGCTTCCACTCCGACGCCGATGCTGATGCCGCTGAACAAACGTTCGTCAATCGTTTCCAAAAAGGCGCAATGCCGGATGAGATGCCAAGCTTTACCTTCGAGCAAGGTATGGCAATTGCTAATCTGTTAAAAGAAGCTGGGCTGGTTAATTCCACCTCTGATGCACTGCGTATGGTTCGCCAAGGCGCGGTGAAAATTGATGGTGAAAAGGTTGAAGATACCAAGCTTGTGCCAGCCGCCGGTGAAGCCGTTTACCAAGTGGGCAAGCGCAAGTTTGCTCGGGTGACGCTCAGCTAAATACCTTGTATGCGTCAACTAAGAAAGCCCTTGCCATGACGCAAGGGCTTTTTATTTAGCGGTCTAGTGCGAACGGCGGTAACGATAAATGCCAGCGGATCGCCGCTAAGCGAATCAATAGTGTGGTGACCATACCGACAATAGAGGCCGTGACAGTGTCTGGGCTGACTTGAACGACGAGGGTGTGAACGATACCGCCGGCAATACAGGCGGTGGCATAGACTTCTGTTCTCAGCACCATAGGCACTTCGCGCGCGAGCACATCACGAATAATGCCGCCACCACAGGCGGTAATCACGCCCATGATCACCGCCACCAAAGGAGATGCGCCATAACTGAGGGCCTTGTCGACGCCGATACCCACAAAGACCGCCAGCCCAACAGCATCGGCGCAAGGCAACACGTACCAGGGAAGACGGCGAGGGTGACGAATAAGTAGCATAGTGGCGACACAGGTGGCCAATATCACCCAAATATAGGTGGTGTCGGTAATCCAAAATGCCGGTGTGGCACCGATTGCCATATCTCGGACTGTCCCGCCGCCTATAGCGGTGGCACAGGCGAGAACCACTACACCAAAGGGATCCATACGTAAACGACCCGCCACCAGCACACCGGAAATCGCGAACACGGCCGTACCGAATAAGTCGAATAAATACAAAATCATGGTCTGAGTCATGCTAAATCCTATTGCGCCTGACGGACTTTATCGAGGGCGGTACAAATTTGCTCGGCCGCGTTTAATGCGCGAGGGGTCGCGCGAGTGAGCCAATCCGGGTTAAGTGGCCAAGTAAACTGGTGCGTCGTATTAGGCAGAAAGTCGGCCATCGAATCCCAACTGTCTGGTGGCTGCTCGCCCGTGTGGAAAAGCACCTTGGGGGTACGTGTGATGACTTGCTCCATATTGACTTGTGGATAGGCGGCGGCGCTATCGGCGAAGATATTTTTCCCGCCACACAAGCGAAATAACTGACTCGGCCAAGCGCGGTTACTGGCGGTCATCAGAGGCGTGTCACTGAGCAAATAAAAGTAGGGAACGGGCTCTGCATCGCGGTATTGGGCGTTTAATTGCGCCAGTTTTTGATCAAAGGCGTTGGCATTGCGCGTGGCAATGTCTGGGCTCTCGCTGTAATCGCCAAGCTCGCGAATAAACTGACTAATATCACTGAGCGTGTTGGGGTTGAGGTAACGGATGGTAAAGCCTAATTCCGCCAGTGCTTCCAGAGGTTTGGGTGGGTTCCCGCCGCGCCAAGCTAAAATAAGATCGGGTTGCAGGGCGATAATGCGCTCGAGTTTGACGCCCCGATAGTTGGCCACGCGTTCAAGCGATTGCGCTGGCTGCGGATAATCACTGTAAGCACTGGCGGCGACCATATTAGGACCCAGCCCAGCGGCATAAGCTAGCTCGGTGGCGTGGGGAGCGAGGCTAATCACTCGCAGCGGGGTGGCGTGTGCAAAAGGCATCCATATTAAAGCCAAGACAAGCCACCAAGCTTGCAAGCGAAAAAGGGTAAAAAGGGCACGAAAACGCGGCATCAATCAGTGTCCTTAAACGATTAAAACCAAAGAGCATAACCCGAGCCAGATTAAAACACTGTGGGTTAACTWCAAGCGCAGCAATAAAAGGTGATAACAAGCAGGGGTGACCCCATAGCCAATTTTGGTTCTCAAGGTCTTGGTGCCTTGATAGACGGCTGGGCCGCCTAGAGAGAGCTGGAAGCGACTGCCCGCGCAGGCGAGTAGCCAACCTGATCCAAGCGTTCGCCAGCGTCTGCCCTGCTGCCAGCCGGTTTTCAGGTGTGACCAAGGTTGACGGCTCATTGCCACGATCATCGCAAACAGCCCCATTGGCACTATATCCAACAGGTTCAATAAGCGGGCACTGGCCAAGCCAAATGGGTAGTAGCTTAAGCGGCTTGGGGTCCAAACGCGGTGAAGGTGTACCAAGCTGGTGTACAGCAAGGCACCTACGCCGCCTGCCAGCAAATAATAAAATATCACGCAAACACAGTGTCGCGCGGTGCCGAGAAGCAGTGTTTCCGCTGCCGCTTTCCCTATTCCAATCAATGACAGAGACTCGGTTTCACGGTTGACGCGGGTGGCGAGCAACGCGCGCGCTGCGCCTTTGTCATGTTGGTCTATTGCATGGGCGATGGCATGGCCAAACTTATCGATCGGTCGCCAATCAAGTGCGAGCCAGAGCAATATGGCATCGAACAGGGGGCGTGACCACACCAGCTCGCGGGTGGCGATTAAAAAAATCGCGAGGGTGCCACCCATCAAGATTAAGGCGAGCGCACCGGCAAGCTTACGCTGGCGCTTAGGGTCTGTGTCTTTGTTGACTTGGCTCGCGAGCAAGTCGGCATACTGCCGCCAGTATTGAAACGGGGAGTATTGACCGGGCAATGGGAGTAGCCAGTGCACGAATACCGCCAACCACAGTGCCCATAAGCGTCCTTGGTCGGCGGCGTAGATCATCCATTGTTGCGGATTGAGCAAATCATCCATGGGGGCGTGCGATTAGGCGTCGATCATTGTGACCATGTTTTCCACCATGGCCGATGAGCTTTTGGCCGCTAACGGCAGAAACTCTTCAAAGGTCATGGGTGACTCTTTTTCGGCGACCACATCCGAGATAGCACGCACCACCACAAAAGGCGTGGCAAACTGGGCACACACTTGCGCGATCGCTGCCGCTTCCATTTCGGCGGCCACCGCATCTGGGAAGTGGGTATGGATATGTTGGCGGTGGGCCTCGGTGTGGACAAAGGTATCGGCGGTACAGATCAAGCCGCGCACCACATGTGTTTGGCTGTCCACGGCTTTTTCCGCGAGTTGCATTAACGCTTCATCGGACTCGAAGACTGCTGGTTGCTGCGGCACTTGTCCCATTTGATAGCCGAATGCAGTGGCATCTGCATCGTGATAACAGACTTTTGAAGACACCACCACATCACCCAGATTGAGTGAAGGCTCAAACGCACCGGCCGACCCTGTGTTGATCACCCAATCGGGCTTGAATTGTGATAGCAGCAAACTGGTACCAACGGCAGCGGCAACTTTACCGATGCCAGACTGAAGTAACACGATATCATGGCCTTGCAAAGTGCCCGTATAAAAGGTGCAGCCGCCTTCTTGATGAGTGGCGCTATTTTCCAGCTTGTCGCGCAGTAGAGTGACTTCTTGCTCCATGGCGCCAATAATACCGATTTTCATGCTGATAACCCTGTTGGTGTAAATGCCGTTAGTGTACATGAGGCAATAAAAAAGTGCCTCCTTCGAGGCACTTCTGGATCGATAACATCGATGTCTACGTGAAGGATATCAAACGGGATGTCGCCCGCGTTATACTTCTAAGTAGTCCATGATGCCGTCCGCGGCTTTGCGACCTTCATCAATAGCCGTTACCACCAAATCGGAGCCGCGCACCGCATCGCCCCCGGCAAAAATTTTGGGGTTCGTGGTTTGGTATAAGAT
>NZ_MUET01000091.1:0-8851 GCF_001995685.1 Salinivibrio sp. IB282
CTACGCTACGTAGCCGGTGTAACGCACGGACTCACTGTGCTGCAAGAGATCAGCACAGCGACGCACCAAATCATTGCCTTTGATCGCTTCCTCACCAATATTTAATAGGCCGATACGCGGGGTATGGCCTAACTCAGCCTCCGCTAACACCGCGCCCATCACCGCGAATTGGAATAAGGTATCGGCATCACAGGCCACATTGGCACCTAAATCCAGCAACCATTTACGTTGATAATTGGCGCCTGGTAAGGCTGTTACGAGAGCGGGACGATCAATGCCAGGCAAGAGCTTGAGCAAGTACTTGGATAGCGCCATTAGCGCCCCCGTGTTCCCTGCACTCACACACGCATCCGCCTCACCACTGGCCACCTTTTCCAGTGCCACGCGCATAGACGTGCCATGGCTTCGGCGCAGCGCCGTAGACGGACGCATATCATTAGGGATCTCGTCCGGGGCATGGACGATAGATAATCGGGAATGATGCTGGGCATTGAGCTGGTTCAGTGACGCCTTAATGTGGTGCTCGTCGCCCACTAGGATCACGTTTAGGTCCGCAAAACGTGACAATGCCTGCACGGAGGCAGGCACTGTGACTTGGGGACCGAAATCCCCGCCCATCGCATCGAGTGCAATGGTTAACCGAGTCAAGGGTCAACCTTACTTGTTGATAACCTTGCGGCCACGGTAGAAACCGTCTGCAGTCATGTTGTGACGCAGGTGAGTTTCACCGCTGGTTTTGTCTACAGATACAGCTTGAGTACCCAGTGCATCGTGTGAACGACGCATACCACGCTTAGAACGGGTTTTACGGTTCTTTTGTACGGCCATTGACCCTACTCCTCGTTACTTTGCTTTAAGTTTTTTAGTACGGCAAACGGATTTGGACGCTCATCAGCAAGTGGGATTTCCCCATACACCATGTTCTCTGCACTAACTTTACAGTCGGTGTCTTCGTGCATGGCGACTTGTGGCAAGGCCACAATCAACTCGTCTTCGACTAATTGAATCAGATCAATCTCACCGTTTTCGTCGACTAATGCCGGCTCATAAGCATCCGGTAAATTGCCAACCTGGTCATCATTGAAAACCGGGCTATAAACGAATTCAGTTTCATAGCGATATGAAAATGGCTCCCAACAACGTTGACACTCAAGACTCACTGTGACGGTCGCACGACCGGTGACCGTTTTGAGCCCTTGGGCGTCAATGTCGAACGAAAGCATCACTTCCGCATCACTATCGATGCTTTGGGTTGCCTCACCGAGACGCACTAAACGCTGCTTGTCTACAAGACCATCATAGTCAAGCTGCTTTTGTGCACAACKGAACGGATCAACCGTCAGCGGTAGCTTTACCTTCTGCATAGGGCGCGAATATTAGCCTCCAAATGCGCTGGAGTCAAAGAAAATGTTGCCTGTGTCAGGCGCGAAAGGGTGATAGCGACAAAAGCGCACAGTCCATCGGTGATCGGGATGCCGCTGGTGCTTTGTCCATTCGTACCGGCAACAATGAAAACCCACCCTTTCACCGCCGTCAATAAGCCAGCTAGGCACACCGCTACGGCTTTGCCCGACTCAAAGTCGCGCCTACCATTTTTTCAGGTTAGACTGAGAGTTGGAAATAAACAATCACCGATGCGGGTTGTTTTTTGGTCAAATCTAACCCTGCGCGCAAGTAAAGAAGGATCGCTCATGCACTCCACACAACCACCAAAAATTGTGCTGGCCTCAAGTTCTCCCTATCGTCAGTCTATTTTTAAAAAGTTTGCGCTGCCTTTCACGGCCTTCTCTCCTGCCATTGACGAAAGTCGGCAGGAGCACGAGCGTGCGACTGACATGGTTGAGCGCCTGGCACTCGAAAAGGCCATGGCGGGGATGCCGCTGTTCGATAATGCGCTCATTATCGGTTCAGACCAAGTGTGTGTAATAGACGAGGAGGTGTTAGGCAAGCCGCATGAGCGAGAGGTGGCGATCGAACAGCTAAAACGCGCAAGCGGCAAACAAGTCACCTTTTATACAGGGATTGCATTGATAAACAGTGACACGGGGGAGCATCAATCGGACGTTGAACCCTTTCATGTCGATTTTCGTGAGCTAAGCGAACAAGAAATTATTCGTTATATCGACAAAGAACTGCCGCTAGATTGTGCTGGCAGCTTTAAATGTGAAGGTTTGGGCATTGCCCTTTTCAATGCGATGCACGGACGCGATCCGAATACCCTTGTTGGTCTGCCGTTAATACGCTTGCGTGAAATGCTAGAAAAGGAGGGTATCGACGTGATCTAGTGGCTATATACACCAAGTCGGCGTTCCCTGCCTTAAGGGGAACATGAATTGGATATTGTTTATACTCTTGCGTATTGAGCGTATAGCACATCGGCGAAATCCAATTCACTAATTTCTCCCAAAACAAGGTCTCGAACAGCATCCGCAAGGAGATCGTTATCATGTACGATTTCGAAATCGTTGAGCGAGAGGAGGTAGTTTCCCGAGATCTACAGCTCCTTGCATCCCGGGACCAGACGCTAAGATAAAAGCGTTTATCTCAATAACGCGCTCGAAGGGGAAACAAATGATATCCATCACATATCAGCTAGCTTTTTAAACGTATTCGCGTGTGTTCGTAAAGCCAGTTTAGTCTCAGACTTAATAATCTGACGTCCAAGATCGCCCGATAAATCTATGCTTTTCTTCGCTTTAATTTTTGGTCTTTGGATCGATTGAACGCCATAATTTTCAATTTTTCTATTCATTATTTTCGCTTCCATCTAAACCTTAACTCATCATGGTCTATATCTTTGGGGACTGCAAGATAGCGCTCAGACCTTAACAAGTACTATGCTCTCTCCATCACCAGCTCATTTAAGCTGTTTAATACGGCAACGGGATCGAACGTCGAAAGGCTGGCAGAGTCTTCTACGCCCCAAGTGACCGCGAGCCTTGCCATATTCGCATTGATGGCTAGTTGCATATCATGCCCGGTATCGCCAATCATCAGCGCTTTATCCCGTGGCATGCCTGTATGCGCTAACACTTCATCCAACATTTGAGGATCCGGCTTAGAGGCCGTTTCATCGGCGCATCGCGTCACCGTAAACAAATCCTGAGTTCCAGTCTCCGCCATTGCCCTCTCGAGTCCAGCGCGTGATTTCCCGGTTGCCACCGCCAATTTAAACCCCTGCGCTTTTAGGGACACAAGGGTGTCTTTCACGCCAGGGTACAGCTGACACGGCGTCGGGTTATCGTGCACAAACTGTTGGCGATAGTGGTGAATCCAATCGCCATACCATGTTGGATCTGCATCAGGGTAAAGTCGTTGATAACCTTTTTCTAAACTCAGGCCAATCATGGTTTGCAAACGCTCTGGAGGTAAAATGGGTAGTTGCCCTGTCAAACGAGCCGCCGCATCCAGGCTGGAGACAATGCGCCCAATCGAATCCATCACAGTGCCGTCCCAATCAAAAATCAGTAACGAATAAGAGGCAATGGCAGGATGCGGCTTTCTTATTGCCATATTCGACGCCACATCATAATCAACGGTGGTCGGTGGTTCTATGTTCATTTTTACCTCGCGTTTTCAACACTCACTGTTGCAAGATGCAGCGACRAAATACTGCGTATTTACGATATGGGAATACGGAAAAAATTATGCGGTTTTTGCCCGTAGTCCCTCAAGCGCCCGCTCAAGCTTGGGCTCCATCGGTGCATTGAGCGTCATGCTTTCATCCTTGCTCGGGTGTCGGAAGCAGATGGTGGTCGCATGTAAAAATAAACGATCCAACCCAAACGGCTTGGTATACGCATCAAAACGGGGATCGCCATAGCGGTCGTCCCACGCCAACGGGTGACCCATATACTGAGCATGCACACGAATCTGATGCGTCCTCCCGGTCACAGGGCTTGCTTGCACTAAGGTTGCTTCAGCAAAGCTCTCAAGCACTTTAAAACGGGTTTCCGACGGCTTCCCATTTGAATTGACACGCACAATACTGTTCACCTCATTTTTCAGTAAAGGTGCCGTGACTTTGCGCTGTTTAGTCGGCCATTTGCCCATCACCAAGGCATAATAGTCTTTGCGTACCGTTTTTTCGCGAAATTGCACTTGCAGATGGCGCAACGCAGACCGTTTTTTAGCAATCAATAAGATCCCGGAGGTGTCTCTATCAATCCGGTGCACCAGCTCCAAAAACCGCGCTTTGGGACGCAGTGCGCGCATTGCCTCTATCGCGCCAAATTGTAGCCCACTTCCCCCGTGCACCGCGGTACCCGAAGGCTTATTGAGCACAAGTAGGTGGTCATCTTCATAAATAATGCAATGCTCAAGCGCAGCCACTTTGTCTAATTTGGTACTGGGGGCAGCTTTCTCATCGCGCTCTGGAAGGCGGATGGGAGGCACCCTCACCACATCTCCGGCTTGCAGCTTATACTCTGGTTTTATGCGTTTTTTATTAACTCGCACTTCTCCTTTACGAAGCACGCGATAAATCATACTTTTGGGGACGTTTTTCAGCTGATTTCGCAGAAAATTGTCGATACGTTGGCCGGCGATGTCGTCATCGATGTCGATGAATCGCACTTGAGTTTTTTGTTCTGTCATAACCTTCATTCTACCGCTAAGCACAGCGACATGCACCTGCTACGGCAAGTTATCCCTTACCTAGCACAGCGACGGGCTGTGCTCGCCCCCATTACCGCGAGCAGCACAAAGGCATCATCGTGCAAAAAAACACCACATCTGCGCGGTTTTACTACCAAGACAACATAAGCGAATAAAGCCGATTGCTGGACTTTAGTCTCCCTGCTATAGTTGCGGCGTTAATCAGAAAAGCAAACGCTTATCTGAAACACAGTTTATCGCCTGYGACAGCGACTTCATCAGCGGAACATGCATTTTTCGATAAAAAGCTGAGTCTGCGATGAATCCATCAAGCGATAGCTGTATGCGGTTACATCCGTAAAAGAACCATAATTCCGAATGCTTTTAAGGCGTTACGCGGCAATTGGCGTAAGACGTAAACCAAAAGCACCCGTTTAGTGTGTTGACACGAGACCGTTAGTCAGTGTCAGAGCTCTCCGCCATCGGTAAAAACGGCGGACGCCAACTGCGTAATCCGGTGAGCCATAAAAACCGTTGCAGCTGGCCGATTAAAACTTGCCCGAGCGCACCCCTGATTTTCTCCAGCCGGGAGGCTGCACCATATCAGACTTGGGGTCAGGCAGCATTGACGACTGCTCTCGTCATCAACCGCTAATAACAACGATAAATAAATGAGAACAATCAGATGAAAAGAATGTTGATTAACGCAACTCAGAAAGAAGAGTTGCGCGTCGCATTGGTCGACGGTCAACGGCTATACGACCTCGATATCGAGAGTCCTGGCCATGAGTCAAAAAAAGCGAATATCTACAAAGGACGCATTACCCGTATCGAACCTAGCCTGGAAGCGGCATTTGTTGATTACGGCGCCGAAAGACACGGTTTTCTCCCTCTAAAAGAAATCGCTCGCGAATACTTCCCTTCCGGTTATACCTATCAAGGCCGTCCAAACATCAAAGATGTGGTGAAAGAAGGCCAGGAAGTGATTGTCCAAGTAGACAAAGAAGAGCGCGGCAATAAAGGGGCCGCCCTGACCACGTTTGTGTCGCTTGCGGGTAGCTATTTGGTATTAATGCCAAACAACCCACGTGCTGGCGGGATTTCTCGTCGCATTGAGGGAGAAGAGCGCAGCCAGCTTAAAGAAGCCATGTCTGGCCTCGAACTGCCGCAAGGAATGGGCTTGATTGTACGCACCGCAGGTGTGGGTAAATCGGCCGAAGAGCTTGAGTGGGACTTGAAAGTGCTGCTCAATCACTGGCAAGCGGTTAAAGAGGCAGCTAAAGCCAACCCTGCGCCTTTCCTTATCCATCAAGAAAGTAACGTGATTGCCCGTGCGATCCGTGACTATTTGCGCCGTGATATCGGTGAGATCTTGATTGACAGTGAGAAGGTCTTCCAACGCGCGCAAGAGCACATCAAGCTGGTTCGTCCTGACTTTGTCAGCCGCATCAAGTTTTATGAAGGTGAAGTGCCGCTATTTAGCCACTATCAGATTGAAAGTCAGATCGAATCTGCCTTCCAACGCGAAGTGCGCTTACCCTCAGGTGGCTCGATTGTCATTGATCCGACCGAAGCCCTGACCTCAATCGATATCAACTCTGCCCGAGCCACCAAAGGCAGTGATATTGAAGAGACGGCGCGGCAAACCAACATTGAAGCAGCAGAAGAAATTGCCCGCCAATTGCGTCTGCGTGACTTAGGTGGCTTGGTCGTGATCGACTTCATCGATATGACGCCTGTCCGCCACCAACGCGAGGTGGAGAACAAATTGCGTGACTCTGTCCGCATGGACCGTGCAAGGGTACAAATCGGACGTATTTCACGCTTTGGTTTGCTGGAAATGTCACGTCAGCGCCTCAGCCCGTCATTGGCAGAAGCCAGTCATCATATTTGCCCGCGCTGTAAAGGCACCGGTGTGATTCGTGACAACGAGTCACTGTCATTGTCGATTCTTCGTCTGATGGAAGAAGAAGCAATGAAAGAGAACACGGCGCAAGTATTGGGTATTGTCCCGGTCCCCGTCGCTTCTTACCTGCTTAACGAAAAGCGCCGCTCGGTCCAGCACATTGAGAAATACCACAATGTCAAAGTGGTCGTGGTACCCAATGCTGATATGCAGACGCCACACTTTGATGTGGTTCGCGTCCGCGGCGGTGAAGAAATGGCGAACCTGTCCTATCAGTTGCCTAGCCAGATTGATGCGCTCAAGGAAGTAGAAGCCCGCGAAGAGCCACAACAAGCGCGTCCAGCGAAAAAACGTGAAGRGCCTGTATTACAGGGATTTGCGGCGCCAAGCTCGCCAGCACCCAGTGCAACYAAAGCGGCTGCGCCAACCGATGAGCCATCAGCGACAACCCAGCCAGGCCTGTTCGCCAAAGTGAGTCAGTTCTTCTCGCGCTTGTTTGCCGCGCCCGCTGATGATGCAGCAACCGCTTCATCGTCACAGCCTGCCGCCCAACCTGAGCCAGCTCAGACAGAGCAAAGCCAGAAGCCATCACACAGCCAGCGCAATAAGTCACGTAGCCATAACAAGCCACAAAACCGCGACGAGCAAAGTGATAGCAACAACGGTGAACGTGGACGGAATAACAAACAACGCCGCCAGAATAAGCCACAAGAAGAACGTCGCGATAATAATCGTAAAGGGAAGAAAACCCGTAACGATAACCGCAACGACAAAGCGAAAAAGCCTGCGGCGCAGGACGACGCTAAGGCAACCAAGCCACAGGCTGACAAAGCGGATAAAAGTAATAAGCAACCCGATCAAAAGACAGAGAAGACCGAACAGGTTAAACAACGCCGTCAACGTCGTAAGCTAAATCGCAGTGTCCGTATCAACAAAGACAATGCGGATAGCCAAGTGGCGGCCGAGGTAACACCTGACCAAGGTAAAGACTTGCAGCAAGTCGGGGCAGAAGTGGCGCAGCAAGCCAAACAGCAGCCTGATAATGCCAAGAAAGAAGGTCAGCAGGACAAGCGCCGTAACCGTCGCTCACCGCGCCACCTTCGCGCCAGTGGGCAGCGTCGTCGTCGCCGTCCAATGGTGAAAAGTCCAATGCCGCTGACTACCGGTATGGCGTCACCCGAAATGGCGATGGGCAAGGTGTGGTCGGCAGAGCAACCGGTGAAAGTCAGACAAGACCGTCGCCGCCAAGACAAGCGCCAAAACAATAAGGCTATCGTCAGTGGTGTTGCCCGTCCAGAAATGGCCATGGGTAAAGTCATTATCATGCAAGCTAAATCGGAGGAGACAGAGTCAGTGTCGACCCAACCGATGGCTTCGACAAGTGCCTCTGAACCAGCGCCACAACCGGCACAAAGCCAAGCAACACCGGTGGTCGATGCGATGCCAAATGTCACGACCCCAGACGCGCCAACGGCAACCCCTGAGCAAGACTCAGAGGTCGATTTGGTGACCGAGAAAGTGATTGAGTGCGAAGCGGAAATCAATGCCCCGACGGCAACGATTCAATACCGCCGAGCGACATCACCGATGATGAAAGCACCGGCACCGAACGAACCAGTTGATCACAGCCCGGTGGCCATCGCTGCCTTTAAAGCGCCTAACCCAGAAGCGAAAGCGGCGGGAAGCGCCGAGGCACGTGCATCTGCCTACGCACCGGCGACCAAACCTCAGCACTAATTCCGTTTACCTTCGGAATGCTAAAGGCCTCGGCATCTGTCGAGGCCTTTTTTTGCCTGAATACAGCATACGCGAACGGGTAAAAAACACCTGTGCCCAAGGACGGCCCCAACTATTCCGCTACCGAGCGGTATCGACTTTTACATAAACGCTATCACCGCGCCTGCCAAGACCAACTTGCCCGCGCTGATTCTGATGCTCTCCCCTTGGTCGATAAACAGGGTAACGTTACCTACTCGATCAAAAAACTGGGTAATTTTGGCACTAACTTGCGCTCAGACCCTCATCACCATTCGTTACTTGGACGTACTTTCGCAACCCTTCAACAACACACCCAACAAACAGACGGCAAGCGAGCCCCATCGCTTCAAGTGGCTTTTTCTGATTTTCCGCTGAAGGAGGAAATATGCGCATTGCTTGTAAGCGGTTAATAAACCCCACATACCCATAAGACACGGACTTTGTCATAGTACCTTTTTAAGCGGAGGTACCATGAAACAAGCACAAAAACGCGCGCACTGGGCGGCGATTATTGAACAACAAAAGCAAAGCACAGTGTCCATTAAGCAGTTTTGCCAAGACAACGCTATTCCCTATCAAACTTTTTATTAT
>NZ_MUET01000092.1:0-8451 GCF_001995685.1 Salinivibrio sp. IB282
GCTTAAACATGGATATCATTGACCGTTATATTCACCAGCACATCAGCCGCAAGATCACGGTAGCGCAGCTAGCAGGCAGTGTGTTTCTGGCTGAAAGCCAATTCCACCAGTTATTTAAAGAGCAGGTGGGCACCACGCCGCATCAATATGTGCTTGAAAAACGCTTTGCTTTAGCGAAACAACTGATTAAAGAAAGTGAGTTGACCATGGCACAAATTGCCGATAGTTGCGGTTTCTCTAGCCAGAGTGGTTTCACCAATGCGTTTTCTCGCTATTTTGGGCTCTCTCCTGCCAGGTTTAAGGGCTCGGTTTAAGCTTGGCCCAATATGCTTTCGCCCTCTCAGGCATCAATAATATGCACTTCATTTGTTATGCCATTATGGCGATCGACCGCTTTATTTGTTAATCATCGGAGGATTTTGCAATAATGCCGGTGTATTTTGTAAGACCCTACTGATAGACCACGCATAGAATCGATCGCAAAGTAACAATGACGTAACATTTTTCCTGCCCGAGTTTGGGAGGACGTGAGTGAGGATACCACTATGTTTAAAGCCATCGATGCTATGCAGCCCTCGTTTATCGAGCGCCCACTAGCGCAGATCTGGTCTGAAATCTCGCCGCTGTATTGCGTTGACGAAAGCCTATGGCTTCAACAGTTAATTCCCTTAGCGGAAGCCACTGACAGTGAGCGTGAGCAAACACGTCGTCAAGCCACGCAGTTGATTGAGCAGGTACGGGCGGATAAAAAAGCCGTTCAAATGATTGATGCGCTCTTGCTTGAGTACAGCCTGGATACCCGTGAAGGGATTTTGTTGATGTGTCTGGCTGAAGCGCTGATGCGGATCCCTGATTCGCACACCGCCGATGCACTTATCCGCGATAAACTGAGTGTTGCTGACTGGAAAGCCCATTTGCGCCACTCCGACTCCCTGTTTGTTAATGCCTCAACGTGGGGACTGATGCTCACCGGAAAAGTGGTGACCTTGGATGAAAGCACCGAAGGGAAACCAGCCTCTGTTATAAACCGTCTTGTTAACAAAATGTCCGAGCCAGTGATTCGCCAAGCCATGCATCAGGCGATGAAAATCATGGGCCACCAGTTCGTGCTTGGCCGTGATATTGATGAAGCACAGAAGAACGGTGAGGGCCCACGCAATAACGGCTTTACCTACTCATTCGATATGTTAGGGGAAGCGGCACTGACGCAAGAAGATGCCAAAGCCTACTTAGAGGATTACTTACAAGCGATTGAGTCGGTGGGCGATGCCAAAGCAAGCTATCAAGGCCCATCGCCATCGGTCTCTATCAAGCTGTCGGCTTTGCATCCGCGCTATGAAGCGGCTAACTACGATCGCATGATGGACGAAATGTTCGATACTGTGCTGGTGCTGCTTGAGCGCGCCCGTGAAAAAGATGTCGCGATCACCATTGATGCTGAAGAAGCGGATCGTCTAGAACTCTCGCTAGCCCTATTTGAAAAGCTATACCGCGATCCTGTGGTTAAAGGCTGGGGGAAATTTGGTTTGGTGGTGCAAGCCTATTCAAAACGTGCGCTCCCTGTGATTACTTGGCTAGCGGCTTTAGCGAAAGAGCAAGGCGATGTGATCCCAATGCGCTTGGTAAAAGGGGCGTACTGGGATAGCGAGATTAAACTGTGCCAGCAAGGTGGGCACCATGGTTATCCGGTATTCACCCGTAAAGAGGCGACTGATGTCTCTTATCTCGCCTGTGCCCGTTTTCTGTTGAGCKAGCATGTCCGTGGGCTTGTTTATCCGCAATTTGCCAGTCACAACGCCCATACCATTGCCGCGATAGCCTCGATGGCAACTCATCAAGATTTTGAGTTTCAGCGCCTTCATGGCATGGGTGACGCGCTGTATAACCATGCGAAAGCCTTGTTTAACACTGAGGTGCGCATTTATGCCCCAGTGGGCAGCCACAAAGACTTGCTCCCTTATTTGGTGCGCCGCTTACTGGAAAATGGCGCAAACAGCTCTTTTGTTCACCGCTTGGTTGATGCACGTTGCCCGATTGACGATCTGATTGCGGATCCTGTCGATACACTGCGCGCTAACCCAACACTGCATAACGATCGTATCCCCTTGCCGTTAGATATCTTTGGCGCGTCGCGTAAGAACTCTCAAGGCGTAGCCACTGATATCGACTCAGAATGGCAGCCTTTCACCGCAAGCGTTGCGCCTTTTATGGGCGCGCACCAATGGCAGGCCGGCCCCATTGTCAATGGCCAGCGTCTGGCTGGCGATACGCATCCTATCGCTGCGCCTTATGATCGCGAAGAGCCAGTCGGTCACGTTGACTGGGCGACGTCTGACCAAGTCAACAATGCACTCGATATTGCCGCGAATGCTTACCCAGAGTGGTCGAAAACAGCGGTCAGTGAGCGTGGTAAGTACTTACTTGACTTGGCTGATAAACTTGAAGCGAATTTAGGTGAGCTGGTGGCGATTTGTCATCGCGAAGCCGGTAAAACGATTCACGACAGCATTGATGAAGTGCGTGAAGCGGTAGACTTTTTGCGTTACTACCCCGAGCAGGCCAAAGCATTGCAGGGCGAGCCGCTTTCATACACAGGGTTTGACGGCCAGATGCAGTCCGTGACCTATCAAGGTCGTGGTGTCTTTACCTGTATTAGCCCGTGGAACTTCCCATTAGCTATCTTTTTGGGGCAAGTCAGCGCGGCGCTGGTAGCTGGTAATACCGTGGTGGCAAAACCGGCAGAGCAAACATCCATTATCGCTTATCGCGCGATTGAGTTGCTACTTGAAACCGGGATCCCAACTGGCGTTATCCAACTGCTTCCAGGCAGTGGGCCTGTGGTAGGGGCGCCATTAACCGAAGATAGCCGCATTGCCGGTGTGGCGTTTACAGGGTCTACTCCGACTGCACAACGTATTACACGCACGTTAGCCGATCGCGATGCTGATCCTGTGCCAGTGGTGGCAGAAACTGGCGGACAAAACGCCATGCTGGTAGACAGTACCGCCTTACCCGAGCAGGTAGTGCGTGATGTATTGCGTTCCGCGTTTGCCTCTGCGGGGCAGCGTTGTTCAGCTCTGCGTGTTTTATACATTCAAGAAGATATCGCAGACCGTGTGATTAGCCTGATTAAAGGCGCAATGGCGGAGCTGTCAGTGGGCCGTCCAGAGCGGCTGTCTACCGATGTGGGGCCGGTGATTGATCAAACCGCGAAAGATAAATTGCTTGCTCACATAGAACAAATGAAGCGCAACGGCAAATTAGTCACCCAGGTACCGCTTTCGGCTGAGTGTGACAAAGGCACCTTTGTCCCGCCAACAGCCTTTGAAATTCGCAGCATAGACCAGCTGAGTGAAGAGCACTTTGGTCCGATTTTGCACATTGTTCGCTATCGCGCCAACGAACTCGACAAAGTGATTGATGATATCAACCGAACGGGTTTCGGCCTGACAATGGGTGTGCATAGCCGTAATGAAACCACGTGTGCCCACATCGAGCACCGCGCGCGCGTCGGTAACTGCTATGTGAACCGTGATCAAGTCGGTGCGGTGGTTGGGGTTCAGCCTTTTGGTGGCCGTGGCCTGTCAGGCACTGGCCCGAAAGCAGGTGGTCCCCATTATCTCTACCGCTTTACACAAGCGTCAGTAAACGTTCAATAAATCGGTTGGTATCAAGATCAGGAGAAGCGTGATGGAGCAATTAAATAACGTTTTAGAGCAGTGTGACGCGGTATGGGAAGACTGGAACGATCAAGCCGTTGCTGGCCGCATCATTTTATTACAGCGGTGGTCTGAAACCGTTGYCGCACGGGGCGATGACTTTGCCCAAGCGGCGAGCATGATCCGTTTTCAGTGCGACAGCGCAGACCGACTGCTCAACAAAGTACATGAATTACCAGGGCCAACGGGGGAGACTAACGAGCTCTATACCGCCGGGCGTGGCACCGTCGTGGTGACAGGCGATGCCTCGCTGACGTCCGTTGCCTTATGTGGCCAGTTAGCCGCCGCCTTGGTCGCTGGTAATTGTGTGGTAGTGAGTGTTGAGGGCACTCACGCTGATATGGTCGACGCTGTACTGGCCGACCTCATTAAAGCCGGATGCCCAGACCGTGTGGCCGTGCGCGTAAGTATTGACGCGCTTAGCGATCTGCTGGTTCATCCGCATATCGTCGGGTTGGCAACGACAGGGGAAGACGCACATGTGCGGCATGTCAATCGCCAACTTGCACAACGACAGGGTGTGATTGCCACACTGGTTGCGGAAACTGACACGGCGCATTATCCCGTGATTGGTTCGCCCGACTATGTGTTGCGTTTTGTGACCGAGTGCACCCGAACCATAAATATCACTGCTGTAGGTGGTAATGCCACGCTTCTGGAACTCGGCAGTGGTGAACATTAACTTTCCAGAGATGGTCCTGACTGGGCCATGTAATTGAGGGACAGATATGATAGACAATAGCTATGCCATCAGTGCAACCTTTCTGGCATATCTCATCATGATGCTTGCCATTGGTGTATATGCCTACAAACGCACATCCAACTCCGAAGACTACTTCCTCGGGGGGCGTTCGTTAGGCCCATGGCCCGCCGCCTTGTCAGCGGGTGCATCAGACATGAGTGGTTGGTTGCTGCTTGGCCTGCCTGGCTATGCCTACGCTGCGGGAATGGAATCACTTTGGTTAGCAGGCGGTTTGCTGCTAGGGACTTACCTGAACTGGTTAATTTGTGCCAAGCGCCTGCGTACTTACAGTATTGAAGCAGATAACGCATTGACGTTACCGGAGTTTTTTGCCCGTCGTTTTGAAGACAAATCAAAACTGCTGCAAACCATCTCTGCTTTCTTCATTTTGCTTTTCTTCCTTTTCTATACCAGTTCAGGTTTGGTTGCAGGGGGCAAACTCTTCACCACGGTGTTTGGGTTTGATTACACCACTGCGGTGGTCATTGGCACCATTTGTGTTGTGTCTTATACCTTGTTCGGTGGTTTCTTAGCGGTATCTTGGACTGACTTGGTACAAGGTTTGTTGATGGCGGCAGCCCTGTTGGTCGTGCCCTTCGTTATCATGGACGGTAGCATCTTCAAATTAGGTGGCGACGTAGCGGCGATTAACCCTGAATTGATGACGATCTGGCGTGATGTTGAGGGCGAGCCTCTGTCTTGGATCGGCATTGCATCGCTGGCCGCATGGGGACTGGGTTACTTTGGACAGCCACACATTTTGGCACGTTTCCAAGCGACCCGTTCAAACAAAGACATTACCACCGCGCGTCGTATTGCGGTTGGTTGGTCTGCGCTTTCAATGTTTGGTGCGGTGCTTATCGGGCTGGTGGGTATTTTGTACGTGCAAAACGACATGACCGGTGACCTGAAGGATGGCGAGAAAATCTTCATGCTTCTCGTTAACGCGGCCTTCCACCCTGTCATCGCCGGTATCCTGCTCGCCGCGATTTTGGCCGCGATCATGAGTACCGCGGATTCACAGCTACTGGTGTCGTCGTCTGCGTTAGCAGAAGATTTCTATAAGCAAGTGTTCCGTCCCGATGCCTCCACGCAAGAAGTGGTCATGGTCGGTCGTGGTGCGGTGATTGTGCTGTCTGCGATTGCACTCGGCTTAGCCATGGATCCAGAAAGCTCAGTCCTTGGCCTGGTGTCGTATGCATGGGCAGGCTTTGGTGCAGCCTTTGGTCCAGCACTATTGTTAAGCCTGTTCTGGCGTGACATGAACCGAAATGGTGCACTGACTGCGATTCTCGTCGGCGGCGTGACAGTTGTGGTGTGGAAACAGCTTTCAGGCGGCATTTTCGATCTGTATGAAATTGTTCCTGGCTTTATCTTCGCGGGACTGGGCGCGATTGTGGTCAGTAAAGCAACCGGTGGCCCAAGCGAGTCGGTAGCCAAGCAATATGAGTCTTATGAAAAGAGTTTAGAAACCATGGCGTAAGCGTTGGTGACAAATTTTCTTTTTCACCAGAGCTAACAAAAAAGGAGCGCGCTGGCGCTCCTTTTTTTACCTTTTTTACGCATCCGCGTATGACGATTGACCACTACGTTGACGAACACAATTGCGCCCATCGCGCTTGGCACGGTACAAGGCTTGATCGGCTTGCTTGAGGCCATCAACATAATCCGTGGCCTGATGGTTGCCAGCCACACCAATGCTTACCGTCACTTTTAATGACGGCGCAATGTCGTCGAGGGTCAGTGCCGCGATACGGCGACGTAAGCCGTCAAAGTAGGTGTAGCCATCTGCAGGGGTACCTACAAACAGTAACGTAAACTCCTCGCCACCCCAGCGGGCAACATGGCTTAACTGTTGGCGTTCGTTATGCAAAAAGCGCCCAATACGCTGGATAATTTGATCGCCCACCAGATGCGAATGCTGATCGTTAATGCGCTTAAAATGATCAATATCTAAAATAGCTACTTGTAAGGGCTGGCCCGACTGGTTGGCATCATCAAAGGCGAGGTGCCAGTACTCGTCAAACGCACGCCGGTTAGCCAGACCCGTTAATGCATCCTCTTTCGACATACGTTCAAAGTCGTCAGCTTGCGCTTGCAGCGCTTGCGTTTTCTCTTTCACTAGCGCTTTGAGCTGCGCTTCTTTTTTTTGCATCCGGCGGATCCGCCACATAAAGGCGCCGTAGGCGAGGGTGACTAAGGCCAAAAAACCTAGCGCACGTATATCTGACCGTTGCCAAAGCGAGGGGGTCACACTGAAGCGATAGCTAAGCACATCATCACTCCAATCGCTATAGGGGTAGCGCGCACTCACTTTAAAGGTGTAGTCACCCGGTGGTAAATTCGTATATTCGGCAATATGGTTTTCGTGGCGGTATGCCCAATCAGATTCGAACCCTTCTAACTGCGTTCGATATTGGATTTGCTCTGGCATCGTATAGCCGAGCGCCGCATAGGAGAAAGATACGCGATTGGTGCCCGCTGGTGCGGTGTTACTTGCCTCAGGATTAATCGCTTGGCCATCAAATCGCACTTGTTGCATCACAATCGGTAACGGCTGGCTAAGTAATTGCGCTAGCCGGGTCGGCTTTACGCTAGTCACCCCTTTGGCGGTGGCGAAGACAATATCGCCCTTTTCGGTTTTGGTCGCCGCAGGATTAGAGCCGCCATTGGCCTGACTATTTCTCATGCCATCACTTTGATCATAGTGCTCAAAGTCAATACGCGTGCGGGTGTTATCCGCTACTTGATGGGCATGATAATAGTTGACTCGCCAGATCCCTCGGTTGCTGGACAACCAAAAACTTTGGTCATCGCCTTTAACGATTTGAAAGAATTTATCAATCGGTAGGCCATGGGGTCGGCCGACCAAGGCGAGTTGGCCATCCGCCTGCCGATAACGGATAATTCCTCGATCAGTGGCCATCCATACGTAACCCGGTTCGTGGAAAAAGCCAAATACATACTGCGCTTGCTCTTGCTCGCTGAAATCGAGGGGAATGATGGTCTGTTTGTGCAGATACCCGGCGCCGCTGCCCGTTCCTATCCATAGCTTGCCTGTATCGTCGAACGTTAACGACATAATATAGTTGCCGGGGAGGGCACTATTCTGGCTGGTGTAGCGTGCACGCTTTTGATAAACGGCTGACGCGCGCGCGGGTTGGTTGCTTGGCGGGGACGCAAACTTGATCAAGCCACGTGGTGTGCCCACCCATAATGTGCCCTCACGTTCGACAATCGCCCTGACTTCATGGTCAGGTAATTGATCGTTCAGTGTTGTGGCGGGGGTGAGCGAGCCTTGCTCCCAATAATAGAGACCTTGTTGATAGGTGCCCACCCAGACGCCACCTTGTGCTCGAGGCGCGAGACTGAGCACCGATATGTCGTCGGCTAATATTTTGGCATTACCTTGTACGATATCAATTTGGCTTAACCCTTCACTAGCCCCTGCCCACACCGTATTTTTATCGCCCGCAAGTACGGTGCGCACATAGTCACCGGCTAGTCCATTATCTTTAGTCAGCGTTACAAACGGCGCGTATCTAAGCCGCATTGCCCCGCCATTGGTGCCTATCCAAATACTGCCTTCATTGTCTTCAAACCAGGATAATATCCGGTTGTTAGACAGTCCGCGGTGATCGTCAAGAAAATCGACATGTTGGCCTCTCATGTGGGCAATCCCGTTGTTGAGCGTGCCCAACCAATAGGCACCACGACTGTCTTGTTCAACCATGGTAATCGCTTGGTGGAGTAGCTCACTCGCCAGTGGTGTCCAGCGACTGTTTTTATAGCGCCAAGCGCCATTTTCGGAGCCGACGAGGAGGCTCCCATCCTGACCACTCGAAACATAAAAGGCTTTACGAAACAGATTATGAAAAGAGAGAGGCGTCGCGCCATGTTGTAACGACAGTTGATAGACCCCTTTTTCGGTGGCTGCATAGACTTGACCATCGGCGGTTTGGGTCAGGTGATAGCTGCTCACAGTATCGA
>NZ_MUET01000093.1:0-8425 GCF_001995685.1 Salinivibrio sp. IB282
GGATCAGATTGGCCAATGATCCTGTTCTTTCCTTGTGCATAATCTTGAGCAATATCGGGGTTATCCCCTGTTTTACGCGAAAAATGCGGTGCATAAGTTATGACTCATAACAAGAAGGTATTTCTCGCGAGCCGCTGCCACCCTCTATATTACGCACCTTATCAATATCGATGTGGTTACTACGGAGCTTTTCATGACTAAATGGTTCATCAACGCCTTGCTCAGCGTGAGCATGATTCTCACTGCCCCCGCCTTTGCCTCTGAAACAGTAAAAGTGGGCATGTCTGGCCGCTACTTTCCGTTTACCTTTGTTAAACAAGACCAGCTGCAAGGCTTTGAGGTTGATTTGTGGGACGAGATTGGCGCGCGCAACGACTACGATGTTGAGTATGTCACCGCTAACTTCTCAGGACTGTTTGGTCTATTACAAACCGGCCGTATCGATACGATTTCAAACCAAATCACCATCACCGATGAGCGCCAGGCGAAGTACCTGTTTACTGACCCGTATGTGGTGGACGGCGCACAAATCACGGTTCGTAAAGGCAATGATGCCATTAACGCGGTCGCCGATCTGAAAGGCAAAACCGTGGCCGTTAACTTAGGCTCGAACTTTGAGCAGCTACTACGTGAACATTCAGCCGCTGATGACATCAACATCAAAACCTATGAAACCGGGATTGAACACGATGTGGCCCTGGGCCGTGCCGACGCCTTTATTATGGATCGCCTCTCCGCACTACAATTGATCAAAGAGTCAGGTCTGCCCCTACAATTAGCAGGACAACCTTTTGAAACCATTGCCAATGCATGGCCGTTTGTCGACTCAGAGCGTGGTCAACGCTTACGTGATGAAGTCAATGCTGCGCTAAGCGCGATGCGTGAAGACGGCACCTTGGCGGATATCTCAACCAAATGGTTTGGTGGCGATATCACTAAAAAGTAAGTGTTTACTTTCATTTAATAAGCCCGCGTTGGCGGGCTTTTTTGTTTAAAGGTCAATCATGGCGTTCGATTTTGATTACATGGCCTCCTTGTTTCCCCTGCTACTGCGTTATTTGGGGATCACCATGGAGATGGCTGTACTGGGCCTCATCTTCGCGCTCGCCCTCGCCGTGGCGATTGCACTGATCCGCGTGTTTCGCATTCCTTTACTCAATGGCTTAGCGCAAGTTTTTATTAGCTTCTTCCGCGGCACGCCGTTATTGGTGCAGCTATTTTTGCTTTATTATGGTCTCCCTCAGGTGATCCCCGCCTTGGTAGGGATGGAAGCCTTTACCGCCGCTGTCATCGGTATCAGCCTGCACTTTTCTGCCTATATGGCCGAGTCAATCCGCGCCGCCATTACCGGCGTGGATCGTAGTCAGATGGAAGCCAGTCTGGCGGTGGGCATGACCACCCGCCAAGCGATGCAACGTATCATCTTGCCGCAAGCGGTGCGTATCGCCCTGCCATCCTTGATGAACTACTTTATCGATATGATTAAAGCCACGTCACTCGCCTTTACTCTCGGGGTCGCGGAAATCATGGCACAGGCGCAAATGGAAGCGTCATCCAGCTTCAAGTTCTTTGAAGCTTACTTAGCGGTGGCACTCATCTATTGGGCGGTGGTCGTAGCATTAACGCGCGTTCAATACTGGGCAGAGGCACACCTTAATAAGGCGTATCAACGATGATAAAGATAGAAAAGCTAAAAAAAATCTATCAAGGGGTAGCGGTGCTTGACGGCATCGACCTCACTATCGACCGAGGCGAAATAGTTTGCATTATTGGCCCTAGCGGCACCGGCAAGTCCACCTTGTTGCGTTGCATTAACTTTCTCGAGCGCGCCGAGCAAGGGATCATCAAAATCGGGGAACAAGGCGTTGATAGCGGCAACATGGCCACCCGTAAGCAGGATATTCTGGCGTTGCGGCGTCAAACCGGCTTTGTTTTCCAAAATTATGCGTTATTTGCTCACCTCAATGCCCGTGACAACATTGCCGAAGGGCTACGCACCGTTAAGGGATGGGCGAAAGACAAAGCCCGTGAGCGTGCCCAGCAAATCCTCGATGATATTGGCCTTGGCGATAAAGGAGATCATTACCCGGCCTCTTTATCCGGTGGACAACAGCAACGGGTTGGCATCGGCCGGGCGATGGCGCTGGAGGCTGAGCTGCTGCTGTTTGATGAACCCACGTCTGCCCTGGATCCAGAATGGGTTGGCGAAGTCTTGGCATTGATGAAAAAGCTCGCGACTCGCCACCAAACCATGCTGGTGGTCACCCATGAGATGCAGTTTGCTCGCGATGTGGCGGATCGGGTGGTCTTTATGAACGACGGCCACATTATTGCCCAAGGGACACCGAATTGGTTATTTAACCAATGCGACGATCCTCGTTTGCATAAGTTTTTGAATCAAGTCGGGATCACCCCCTAGTCGCCGATCGCTTGGGATCGATCCTTGCGATCTGTGCCTAAGCGCTTATAATTCACCGCCCGGAGTGGCGTCGGTTAGTGATTGACTAATCGTTAGTCAATGGCTACAATCCGCCCTCTTTGTTGAGAGGCGTCGGAGACAAGCCTAGTGCTACCCTCCCACGTCGGGTTAACAAACCTAACACTGATCAGTAATAAAGGTAGAAACCATGAAACGCACTTTTCAACCTTCAGTTCTAAAGCGTAAGCGCACTCACGGTTTCCGTGCGCGCATGGCGACTAAGAACGGCCGTAAGGTCATTGCCGCTCGCCGTGCGAAAGGCCGCAAGCAGCTTTCTAAATAATCCGCAGTGATTTGTGAATAAGCTCGCTTATCCTCGGGAGTTACGTCTGCTAACTCCCGAACATTTCAGTGCCGTCTTCCAGCAACCGCATCGCGCAGGTTCGCCGCACTTAACTATACTCGCCAGAAATAATCCACTCGGCCATCCACGTCTCGGTCAAGCTGTACCGAAAAAGCAAATCAAACTTGCTGTTGATCGCAACCGCTTTAAACGTGTGGTCCGCGAAAGCTTTCGTTTACGTCAACATCAACTGCCGGCGAAAGACTTTGTGGTGATCGCGAAAAAAAGTGCCAACAATCTGAGCAATCAAGCGCTACGAGACGAATTGGACAAGTTATGGCAACGTTTGTCGCGACCGCCGCGCAAAAAGCGCTCATCGCGCTGATTCGGGGATACCAACTGGTCATCAGTCCATTAATTGGACCACGATGCCGGTTTACACCAACCTGCTCTCACTACGCCATCATGGCGATTCAATCCCATGGTGTGATAAAAGGGTGTTGGTTGGCAGGCAAACGTCTATTAAAATGCCACCCTTTGAATGATGGCGGCTACGATCCTGTACCGCCTTGCGACCACCATAACAGAGACAATTAACAATGGATTCCCAACGCAATATCCTGTTGATTGCCCTATTGTTCGTTTCTTTCATGCTCTACATGGAATGGAACAAACCAGATTCCCCGCAACCGCAGGGACAGGGCGTTGAGCAGCAGCAAACCACTCACAGTGACGTGCCAAGCAGCAATGACGGTGATACCACGTCTCTTGATGCACAGCCTGTCTCTGACAAGCTTGTCACCATCAACACTGACGTTTTAACACTGAAAATTGATACGCAAGGCGGTGATGTTGTCCACGCCGAGCTCCCGCAATATGATGCCGAGCTGGATTCTGACAATGCCTTCACGCTGTTGCACAGCAAACCTGATCATACCTTTGTGGCACAAAGCGGCTTAATTGGTGCGGACGGCATCGATACGGCTGAGGGTCGCGCACAATACCAGGTGACGCAAAACAACTTCTCGCTCTCAGACGATCGAGACACCTTACGAGTGCCAATGACGGTTGAGAAAGATGGCATTACCTATACCAAAACCTTCGTGTTTGAGCGTGGTAGCTATGCGGTGGATGTTGAACACACTATCAACAACCAAACCGACAACAATGCCAGTGTCACCATGTATACCCAGCTAAAACAAAACTTGCTGGACGATGGCGGCAGCTTGACCATGCCAACCTATCGCGGTAGCGCCTACTCCACTGACGACAAGCGTTACGAGAAATACAGCTTTGATGATATGCAAAGCAAAAACCTGAACGTGACGTTTAACCAAGGTTGGGCCGCGATGATCCAGCACTACTTTGCCACCGCGTGGATCCCACGGGCGGACAATAATGTGCTGAGCACCCGTACCACGGCGCAATACGGTTATATCCAAACCAAGACTCGCGATACCATTGCCGCTGGCACCAGCAAGACGCTGACAGCCACCTTATGGGTTGGCCCTAAACTGCAAGAACAAATGGCCGCGGTGGCACCAAGCTTGGATTTGGTGGTCGACTACGGCTGGCTGTGGTTTATCGCTAAACCGCTGCACTGGTTGCTCTCCACCATCCAAACCTTTGTGAGTAACTGGGGTCTGGCTATCATTATGCTGACCTTCATCGTCCGTGGTGCCATGTATCCGCTGACCAAAGCGCAGTACACCTCAATGGCCAAGATGCGCATGCTGCAGCCTAAGCTGCAAGAGATGAAAGAGCGTATCGGTGACGATCGTCAGCGCATGAGCCAAGAGATGATGGAGCTCTATAAGCGTGAGAAAGTCAATCCACTTGGGGGCTGTTTACCGCTTGTCCTACAAATGCCGATTTTCATTTCTTTGTACTGGGCGTTGATGGAATCGGTAGAATTGCGCCATGCGCCGTTCTTTGGCTGGATTCAAGACTTGTCGGCACAAGACCCATACTATGTGCTGCCGCTGTTGATGGGCGCATCCATGTTCCTGATCCAGAAGATGAGCCCGACCACGGTCACCGATCCGATGCAGCAGAAGATCATGACCTTTATGCCTGTGGTCTTTACGTTCTTCTTCTTGTTCTTCCCATCTGGCCTGGTTCTATACTGGCTGGTATCGAACGTGGTCACGCTTATCCAACAGACATTGATTTACAAGTCGTTGGAGAAAAAAGGCCTGCATTCACGCTCGTAACTCAGGCCGTGTCACGTAATAATGAAAAGGCGACCCGGCGGTCGCCTTTTTGTCGTTTATGGCCTTCGGGCCTGTTATTGAATTAAAGAGTGTGCATTATGGCTCAAACCGACACAATTGTGGCGCAAGCCACTGCAACAGGCCGCGGCGGCGTGGGGATTGTCCGCGTGTCTGGCCCGCTCGCCCATGAAATTGGTACAAAAATGACGGGGCGCGAGTTAGCGCCACGTCGTGCGGATTATTTGCCCTTTCTCGATCAGGAAGGTCAACCTATCGATCAGGGCATTGCCTTATTCTTTAAAGGCCCTCACTCGTTCACAGGCGAGGATGTGCTTGAGCTTCAAGGCCATGGTGGCCCCGTGATCATGGACATGCTTATTCAGCGTATCAGTGCCTTTTCTGGGGTGCGTGCCGCACGACCCGGAGAGTTCTCCGAACGCGCGTTTTTAAACGACAAACTGGATTTAGCCCAAGCTGAAGCCATTGCCGACTTGATTGATGCCAGCTCCGAGCAGGCCGCCCGCTCGGCCTTACAATCGCTGCAAGGCGCCTTCTCTAGTCAGGTGAATACGCTGGTGGAAAAAGTGATTCACCTGCGTATTTACGTTGAAGCGGCGATCGACTTTCCCGATGAAGAAATTGACTTTCTCTCTGATGGCAAGGTTGCCGGCGATCTTAACCATATTATCGAGCACCTTGCCACACTGCGTAAAGAAGCCAACCAAGGGGCAATCATGCGTGAGGGAATGAAAGTGGTGATCGCAGGCCGCCCCAACGCCGGCAAATCAAGCCTATTAAACGCCTTGTCAGGAAAAGATAGCGCGATTGTCACGGATATCGCCGGTACCACGCGGGATGTCTTGCGTGAGCACATACATATTGACGGTATGCCGTTGCACATTATTGATACCGCCGGACTGCGCGATACCGCTGATGAAGTCGAACGGATTGGTGTCGAGCGGGCGTGGGATGAAATCGCGCAAGCTGACCGCGTGTTGTTTATGGTTGATGGCACCACTACTGACGCGACCCACCCTGCAGAGATCTGGCCAGATTTCGTCTCCCGTTTACCCGAAGCCATGGGCATGACAGTGATCCGCAATAAAGCGGATATGACCGACGAACCAATGGGACACGATAATACCCATGATCCCGCACTCATCCGCTTAAGTGCCAAAACCGGTGAAGGGATGGATGCACTACGTCAGCACCTCAAAGCTTGTATGGGTTACGCAGGGGGCAGTGAAGGCGGTTTTATGGCGCGTCGCCGTCACCTCGACGCACTTGCCAATGCCGCGCATCACTTAGACATCGGCCAAGCGCAGCTCGAAGGCTATATGGCTGGCGAGATTTTAGCAGAAGAATTGCGCCTTACTCAGCAACACCTCAATACCATCACCGGTGAGTTCAGTGCCGATGATTTGCTGGGGAAAATCTTTTCATCATTTTGTATCGGTAAATAATTATCCCCAACCTGATCACGGGATCCTTCTACTAAGGATCCCTTGTAATGCCTCGCCTGATCGCCTTTATCCTCACTGTTCGATCCTAAGTTATCCACGTAGTTTTCACCATGATCAGCTACGCTTTAACCAGGTGTGGATGGAGGTAGTATGCTAGCAAGTTTTAATCCGATCTTATCGATAGGCCTGAGTGAACATAATCAACTGATGCGGCATCAGATCCGTATGACCAATCTACTCACGGTGATTTGCGTGGTCGGCACGCTCATTTTCTCCACCATGTACTGGCTTGCTTTCCAACTCCCTATCGCGGCTTGGCATAACGTCGGTTACGCCTTTTTGTACGCGGCAACTTGGCTGGTGATGTGGTCAGGACGCTGGTATATCGCCCGGTACTATCTTTTTTTTATATTTTTTGCCCAGCAGTTCATCATGTCTTACTGGGTGTTTGCGGCGCAAAGCCAAAACGAACTCTTGTTACTGGTCTCACCCACTATCGTGTTATTGCTGTTTGATCCCAATGAGCGTTTGGCGCGCTACGGGTTGTCACTGACGGCCATCGGCTTAATGTTTTCCATCCAGGTGTTACCCACGCCCGACCCCTTGGTGAATCTTTCCAGCCTAAATAGCAAAACGATTTACCTCAGCATCGTTCTGATATTTATTGCCTTGTCAGTGATATTAATGGACTTCTATCTCCATGATCTCTACACCCTCAACCGGCAGGCACGGCAGTACATTCAGCGTGAGCCCTTAGCGCAAACTTGGAATGCCACCCAGTTTTATCGCCAGTTGAGCACAGAATGCCAATCATCAACCGATAAACCTATCGCTATCCTTTGTATTAATATTGACCACTTTCAGTCTTTTAATATGCAACAGGGTCACCATATTGGCGATCAAAGCTTACAATTCCTTGCTGGCTTACTGGATCGTCACCTACCACACGATGCGCTACTGAGCCGCACTCACGCCGATCAATTTTTGGTCATGCTAAAAGAAAATGATTGCGCCGATGCGCCAAAATGGGCGGTAAAATGTCATCACGCCATTGAAGATACACCGTTTACTTTTCATGGCGGTGCTCATGCATTCACCGCCTCGATAGGCATCGTTCAACACTTTTCCGGGAACGCTAAAGCGATCAGCTTGATTGACCAAGCCTGCCAAGCCATGACGGAGGCGAAGCAAGCAGGGGGCAATCAATGTGTCTGCCAACTTAGCCAAATGACGGTTAGCCAAGCGGTTTAAGTGGTGATTGACTCCTTGCAATAAGGCCGAAATACTAGGGACGACAACCTTAACGACGAGGAACGTATGGCAACTATCACCATTATTACCGGTAGCACCTTAGGCGGCGCTGAATACGTTGGCGATCACCTCTCTGACCTTTTACAAGCCAAAGGCCACCAGACTCACGTGATCAATGAAGGGATCATAGACGATGTACTCAGTGCCAGCACCTTACTTGTTATTACTTCAACCCATGGCGCCGGCGACTTTCCAGACAGCATCGCGCCTTTGATGGAACAATTACTCGCCGAGCGCCCGATGTTGCGTGATGTTCACTATGGCGTGGTGGGGATTGGTGACTCGAGTTATGACACCTTTTGTGAAGCCGGGATGAAGGCCGATGCGCTACTGCAAGATTTAGGCGCGATCAAAATCGGCGAACGGATTGATATCGACATTCAAGCACATCCGGTCCCTGAAGATGAAGCTGAGCGTTGGTTAGCGGACTGGGAACCGCTTCTCCATACGATTAACTGAACAAAAAACACCCAACCAGACTGTGGATAACTAAGGAATAACCCAGTGATCTTCCTTTAGTTATCCATTTAATACTTTTCACCCTCCCCACCCTATGTGGATAACTACCTATTTTGATCCCAGGTGATACAGGATCGGATCCAAGGCCACCCACAAAAAGTGATCGTTGTAAGATCTTTGATCTCAATGATCTTTTTTGAGTTATCCACTAAGATCC
>NZ_MUET01000094.1:0-7675 GCF_001995685.1 Salinivibrio sp. IB282
GTTGTATTGCACTTGCGGTACGGATGAGTACGACACGCTGCCGGGGAGGCAAGAGGTTCCATCATGCGTTACATCGTACCGCGGGTTCGGTGAAGGTGGGCCCTACCTTGGACGCTTTTTCTTCAGCCGCGAATCGCGACACAGCCACTCTTTGCCTATCACTGAGCAAAGAGCGCATGTTGGGCGAGCATTCTATTGTGATTGGAGTCTCATTTCCAGCAGAATTTGATCTTAGATCACACTTATTCAGCCCTGATTGCACCCTGCTAAGATCTTTTCCGGCGCTGTCTTCTCTCTCAGACAATGGTCGGATGTTTATCGCTTTATATTTATGTCAGGTTAGCGGTGTTGGTCATTCGCACCCAGCGTGACGCCTATGCTGAATAAATATGGCAAGACTGGTTGACACGTTTAACTCATATGCTATTCATGGGTAGCTATTGACAAAAACACTGAAGGCAAAACGATAAAAATCGGCCTTACGCGTAAAATATAAAAGCAATAGCGTTAAATCATAAAATTAAGCAAACACAACAACGCAATTATTATAAAGGAAACAACCATGCAAACCGTCTCTTCGCACCAGACAGCGCCCAGCTTGTCGGTGATGCAACGCCTACGCGCTTTAGGGCCAGGGATAATGATGGCCGCGGCGGCAGTAGGCGGATCTCACCTTGTTGCATCTACCAAAGCCGGTGCTATTTATGGCTGGCAGCTCGCAGCATTGATCCTGCTCGTTAACTTATTTAAATACCCCTTTTTTCGAGCAGGCGTACAATATACCGCAGGCACTGGCGAAACGCTGGTAGAAGGCTATGCGCGCTTAGGCCGCCCTTACTTGTGGCTGTTTGTTGCACTGAGTGCCGTGTCTGGTGTTATTAACACCGCTGCCTTGACCTTATTTAGCGTCAGCTTATTAAGCTATTTTGTGCCGTTTGATCTGTCACTAACGGTGTTGTCGACCATTATTGTGATCACTTGCCTGGTGATATTAATTGCTGGCCACTACAAGGCATTGGATCTGCTTGCTAAAGTAATCATGGCAACGCTAACTTGCGCCACTTTGGTCGCGGTTACAGTTGCGGTCGGTAACCCAGTCGCGGTCGAGCCTAGTTTTAATGCGCCGTCGATTTGGTCCGTAACAGCGATTGGCTTTATCGTGGTCACCATGGGTTGGATGCCCGCCCCGATTGAAATTTCTAGTATTACGTCGGTGTGGCTCAAGCGCAAAGCGCAATCTGAGCCAATCAATGCCCAAGCGGCGCTGTTTGATTTTAACGTCGGCTACATTGGCACCGCGCTATTGGCGATTGTGTTCTTATCACTGGGTGCCCTGCTTCTGCACGGCAGCGGGGTTGAACTGAAACAATCCGGTATTGGCTTTTCTCATCAATTGGTGAGTTTGTATGCCGCCACCATTGGCGAGTGGTCACGTTATTTGATTGCGGTGGTCGCCTTTTTCTGTATCTTCGGCAGCACCATCACGGTAATCGATGGCTATGCGCGGGTGGTGTCCGAATCGCAACGGTTATTACGCGAGCAAACAGAAGCAGAAACAAAACCCGCAGTTACACAAGGCTGGATGGTACTGATCGCTGTGTTGGCACTGGCTATCGTAGCATTTTGGACTGGGGCGCTGCTGACCATGCTTGATTTTGCCATGGTCGCGGCATTTGTCACCACGCCCTTTTTCGCGCTATTAAACTATATTTTGGTGACCAAGCACCGTTTACCACCCGAAGTGACCATGAGCAAGGCGATGCGCGCATTGGCAATCACCGGGCTGGTCTATTTATTTGGTTTCTTGGCCGTGTTCGTCTGGTGGAAGTGGTTGATGTAACAAACTTTACCTTGTTCGCGCTTTAAGGGCTGGGTTAACATCCCTTTACAACTTCACCATCGGTGCTAGGCGCGGATAAGGTATTATTAACCCTATAAAAGCCAGTCGTGGTTTAGATTAAGGACGTGGGCAGCTTGAAAAAGTGAACGACTGCCCGCATAACTGTCGTATATAAAAATGGATTGTTAACCCAACCGGGAGAACGTTATGAACGATCGTATCGTTTCGCACAGCCAGTCACAGCAGAGTGCGTTATCTACAAACAAAGTGCTACGTAATACGTATGCACTGCTATCGATGACACTGATCACCAGTGCTATCGCGGCCTTTATCGCTATCGCTGTCGGCATCGGCCCAATGATGTCGCTAGGTATGACCCTAGGTGCGTTGGCGATCGTGTTCTTTGTGCTACCACGCACCATGAACTCCTCTGCCGGTATTGTATGGACCTTCGTGTTCACCGGCCTTTTAGGTGCCTCTTTAGGCCCAACGCTGACCTACTACTTGAGCCTATCTAGCGGCCCAGGGATCGTGATGCAGGCGCTCGCCACCACAGGTATGGTGTTCTTAGGCCTATCGGCGTATGCCATTACCTCTAAGAAAGACTTCTCTTTCATGGGTGGTTTCTTGGTTGCCGGTGTGATTGCCCTATTAGTGGCAATGGTCGCGAATATTTTCTTGCAGATCCCAGCGTTGAGCCTGGCAATTAGCACCATCGCGGTACTGATTTTCTCAGCCTTTATTCTGTATGACACCAGCAACATCATYAATGGCGGCGAGACCAACTACATCCGCGCCACCGTGTCGCTGTATTTGAACATCTTCAACATCTTCGTTCACATGCTAAGCATTCTTGGCTTTATGAACGACGACTAACCCCCAAGGTTTAGTCAGTCACAAGCACAAAGAGCCGGCACGCGCCGGCTTTTTTTATGGCTGCGTTTTTATCCCTAAAAGCGGGTGATTACATAGCGCGCCCACTCAGTGCGGCGCGCCACATCCCGCAAGGTGAACGCCAGTTGCACTCGCCCTCCCTGCTCGCTATGCTTTGCAGCCTTAGTCAAAGCGATAACGTCCGGTCAGATGACGAACAAAGGTAAAAGTATGCTGGTGTATGAAGGTGAAACCATTGCGACGGATGCGCAAGGGTATTTAAAAAATGTGGACGATTGGCACGAAGCCCTGGTGCCGCTGCTTGCCGAACAAGAAAACATTGCGCTGACCGAGGCACACTGGGAAGTGATTCACTTTGTCCGCCATTTTTATCAAGAGTACAACACCTCACCGGCGGTGCGTTTGTTGGTTAAGTCGATGGAAAAAGAATATGGCCCAGAAAAAGGCAACAGCAAGTACTTGTTTAAGCTGTTCCCGAAAGGCCCAGCCAAACAGGCAACAAAACTGGCAGGCTTACCCAAGCCCGCTAAATGCCTCTAGTGATCGAGGCCGACAAGTCTCGAGGCCGATAAATCAAGCGCCGCCACACCCTCGCGGCGCATGTAACGATTGGCACTAGGCTCTATGTTATTGAGACCTATTATTGAGACCTGTTATTAAGACGCTATAAGATGGCGAACCCATCAACGGCGCGCCATTCCGCTTCTTCTCTGTCAACCTGATCGACGCCTGCTGTCGGTGGCCCTTTATCTAACCACGTCATTAACGCGTCCACTGACTCCTCGCGGCCACAGGCCAATACCTCAACGCGACCATCCGGCAGATTTTTCGCGTATCCGGTCAATGAAAGCTTTAACGCTTCATGGGCGGTGTGATAACGAAAGCCAACCCCCTGAACGTGACCTGTGACATAGGCTTTGACACATTTTTGAGACATCTGTCACCTCTGCTATATTCCCATTGCAAAACGACACCTGTATAACGCTACATGAGACAAGTCGTTTGACAGGATGGCGTCATGAAAGAAGTTGCGTTTCGATGGATTGATAAATACTTTATCCACCTTCGGCTACAAGAAAAATTTTACCTTATCTTTTTCCTCCCCTTGCTCGCAATGGTTGTGATTGCGCTTACCTTGGATGCTGCTTCGGATACCCGTGTGGCACACAAAATGGAAGCGGAAGGTCAAGCCATTCAAGCCATGGTTGAAAAATACGACCTCCCGAAAGGCGAGGTGCAAACCTTACTCAATAACCAGCAAACCGGTTTTACGTTTAATGGCAATGAGCTTGCCTACCAAGTCGACGGCTCGCTGTTTAGCCATATGAGCGCCACCGATTGGAGCCTGCTCCTTGGTATGGTGCTGGTGATTGCGGTGCTGATTTACTACATCATGACCTTTATTGGCGGTGCGATGTACACCATGAACCAAGCTTTATTAAAGCTAGCAGAGGGTGAACTGAGTTACCGAATGAACTTTATCCCTGTTCGTGATGAGTTTAGCCAAATTGCCGTTACTATCGATAAAGTGCTCGAGCGCGAGCAAAACTTGGTGAAGRCGATCCAGGAAAGCGCGGAAATGATGGATGGTCTGTCCTCCAGTCTGCAGCAGCGTAGCGATGAAAGTGAAGCCTTGGGTGAGAGTCAGCGCCAGTATCTTGATTCACTGGCCAGTGCCACCGAAGAAATGGCCGGCTCGATTCGCGAAGTAGCCAGCCATGCCACGGACACCTCGACCCAAACGCAAGAGGCCACCGAGGCTGCAAACCAGGGACGTCAGCAAGTTCAACAAACCATGAGCGCGATTAACGGCCTTGCCGCTGAAATTGCCCAAGCGGCGGATAAAGTCAGCGAGCTGAGCAAAAACGCCGAGCAAATTGGTACCGTGGTAACCACCATCAATGGCATCAGTGAACAAACCAACTTGTTGGCCCTTAACGCCGCAATTGAAGCGGCACGTGCCGGTGAGCAAGGCCGCGGCTTTGCCGTGGTGGCCGATGAAGTACGCACACTGGCCAGTCGCACCCAAGAGTCCACGGTAGATATTCAGTCGATGATTGAGTCACTGCAAACGCATACCGCGGAGCTGCGCCGGGTGATGGAAGGCACAGTTGAAAATGCGTCGTCCAGTGAAGCGGCGGTGCAAGAGATTGATACGGAGATCAGCCAAATCGCTGAGCGCAGTGGCACCATTGCCGATCGCAGCACCGAAATTGCCGCCGCTGCTGAGCAGCAAGGTAATGTTGCGGGTACGATTTCGCAAGATGTGGAGCAAGTACGCAGCCAGTCTACCCAGGTTGCCCAAATGCTGCGTGATTCCGCTACCGAAGTGAGCGAACTTGGCGCACAAGCCCACCAGCTTAAAACCTTAGTGGCAGGGCTTCGCACCTAACGCCATGGTTTGATTCCATCATTCCCCTTATCGCGCGCCCTACTCTGGGCGCGTTTTTATTGCAATGCCGTCAGCCTTGCTCGACAATACCCGCCCTTTTTGCTTTATCCGCAAGTCACGTCATGATGCAGGTGCTTCACGCAGCATTTTGACGTGTTTTGCACCACCCATTGTTAGGAACCATCATGACTGCCACTGTGTATCTCGCCAAAGGCCGCGATAAATCAATCAAACGCCGCCATCCTTGGATTTTCTCGCGAGGAATCACCCGCGTTGAAGGCAAGCCCGGATTAGGTGACACTGTCACTGTTTGTGATCATCAAGGCGAATTTTTAGGCCTAGGGGCATTCTCGCCGCAATCACAAATTCGGGTACGCATGTGGTGCTTTGAGAAAACCGTCATCGACAGTGACTTTTTCCTCGCCCGTATTCGTGCGGCTAAGCCACTGCGTACCATGCTCGCCGAGCGTGATAGCTTAACCGGTTACCGTCTATTGGCCGCCGAGTCAGACGGTGTCCCCGGCATCACTGTCGACAAGTACGATAACTACTTGGTATGCCAATTGCTCAGCGCCGGCGCGGATGCCCAGCGTGATAATCTGGTCACCGCCCTGCGTACCGAGTTCCCAGATTGTCATATCTACGAGCGCTCGGATGTGGCCATTCGTAAAAAAGAAGGTCTCAAGCCTCGTGTGGGTGTACTGCACGGTGAGGAGCCGCCTGCGTCCGTCATCATCGAAGAAAATGGCGTGGCAATTGAGGTTGATATTACCAATGGCCACAAAACCGGTTTTTATCTCGACCAGCGTGATAGTCGCGAACAAGCGGTGAAATACATGGATGGCAAACGTGTACTGAACTGCTTTTGCTATACGGGCGGCTTTGGCTTGTATGCGCAAAAAGGTAATGCCAAACAGATTATCAATGTCGATGTGTCGCAGCCGGCGCTCGATAGAGCCAAAGCCAATGCCGAACGTAACGGCTTTGATCTTACCCGCGCGGAATTTGTCAATGCCGATGTGTTCAAGCTGCTGCGCACTTATCGCGAACAAGGCGAACGGTTTGACGTCATTGTGATGGACCCGCCCAAGTTTGCCGAATCGAAATCACAACTGACCGGCGCATGCCGCGGTTATAAAGATATCAATATGCTCGCCATGCAGCTGCTAAACCCAGGCGGTGTGCTGCTCAGTTATTCATGTTCAGGGCTAATGGACTCAGGGTTATTCCAAAAGATCTTGGCGGACGCGGCATTAGATGCGGGTAAAAACGTGCAGTTTATCGAACGCTTTGCACAAGCCGCGGATCACCCCACTCACAGTGCTTATCCAGAAGGTTTCTACCTCAAAGGGTTTGCGTGTTTGATTCAATAAGCCCGCGCATCACTCAATAAGCGCGCTCTTATCTTAACGCGTGGTATTGCTGTGATACCACGCGTTGTCGCACCTATTGTCACGCTCAGAATGACAAGCTCCAAAATGACAAGCTCTAAATAGCAAGCCCTGAATAACAAGGCCTAAATAATAAAGCTTGAATAACAAAGCTTACGATGACAACGCCGAGGCAATCGCCTCCAAACTGCTAGGGTCATCAATGGTCGAGGGGACTTGATACGACTCGCCATCCGCCATTTGGCGAATAATTCGGCGCAAGATTTTACCTGAGCGTGTTTTGGGTAACTTATCGACGATAACTGCTTGTTTAAAGCAAGCAATTGCGCCAATTCTGTCACGCACACGCTGCACCAATTCCCGTTCTATCTCGCCACTCACTGAGACAAAGCCGTCTTTCAGCACCACTAAGCCGAGCGGCAATTGGCCTTTAAGCTCATCGTGCATGCCCACCACCGCACATTCGGCGACCGCTTCATGGCTGCCTAACACCTCTTCCATTTCGCCGGTCGATAAACGGTGACCTGCGACGTTAATCACATCATCAATCCGTCCCATCACAAACACGTAGCCATCTTCATCCATGTAACCCCCATCACCGGAAACATAATAGCCGGGGAACTGGCTGAGGTAGCCGGCTTCAAAACGATCGTGGTTGCGCCACACCGTCGGCAGGCAGCTAGGTGGCAGAGGGCGCTTTACGGCAATGTATCCTTGCTGGTTTGGCGCCGCCAGTTCGCCCATTTCATCAAGGATCTGCACTTGATAGCCAGGGCTTGGCATGGTTGCCGAGCCGGGCTTGGTCGCAAAGCAGGTTAACCCTAATGGATTGCCTGCAATCGCCCAGCCAGTTTCGGTTTGCCACCAGTGATCCACCACGGGTCGCTGGGTCTTTTCTTCCACCCATTCCAATGTCGGTGGATCAAGCCGTTCGCCCGCCATAAACACCGTGCGTAAGGATGTCATTGGATAGCGCGCAAGGTGATCACCGTTTGGATCTTGTTTTTTAATCGCCCGAAAGGCGGTAGGCGCCGAGAATAAGATGCTGACGTTATACTCATCACACACGCGCCAAAACGCTCCCGCATCCGGTGTACCGACTGGCTTGCCTTCAAACATCACCGTGGTGCAGCCGTGTAGCAAAGGGGCATACACAAT
>NZ_MUET01000095.1:0-7516 GCF_001995685.1 Salinivibrio sp. IB282
TTATTGCTGTGACCGAACCGCTTGGTGAGCGTATGCCAATTACCAATCGCATGGCGATGTCGGATCTCAACAACTGTTTAGACTATTTCCGTCCCACGGCAGAGGGGCGCTTATTGTTTGGTGGCGTCAATCATCCGTTTAATCGCGAGTATAAGGATTCGGCGCAGCGGCTCCACCATCGGATGACTAAGGTTTTCCCTCAACTGGGCCAGGTAAAGATGGACTATCACTGGGGCGGAATGTTTGCTGTGACGCGTAGTTATATGCCGCACATTGCGCATTTAGGTCATGATATTTATACCGCACATGGATATACGGGGCATGGCGTTGGATTAACCAATATTGCGGGACGAGTGGTTGCCGAGGCCATCTATGGCCAAGCCAGTCGCTTTGATGTGTTTGCTCGCCTCAAACATGGCTGGATACCCACGCCAAAAATGCTACGTAGCCCAGCGCTGGCGCTCGCGATTTGGAAAGCAAAACTCGAGGATTTGCTTGGTTGATATGTTGAGAGAGAGTGACGCTATCGATGAGTTATGCTTATGGTCACGATAAACAACGCATGTTGTCCTGCCGGTTAAACGCAGTAAGGTAACGTCTCCATTTCTAGGCGGAGACAAGTGGTTGAGCAACCTGGCTATCATCGATGATATTGCGACACATGGACTCAGTGTGTGCGACGGATTTTTGTCAGCGCAAGAGGTGCATGACTTACGCACATGCTTGCCCGCCCAATGGGCGCAAGCTACGATTGGGCGCGAACAAAAACAGCACACTAATACGCAAATTCGTCGGGATAAAATTCACTGGTTAGAACGCGGGCGCCAGCCTGCCGTGGATGCATTACTAGCAAAAATGGCCGATCTTCAGCAGGCATTCAATCGTCACCTTTTTTTGGGGCTATTTGAATATGAAGCGCATTTTGCCAAGTACAACCCTGGTGACTTTTATGCCAAACATTATGATGCCTTCGAAGGGCGCTCAAACCGTAAAGTGACCACCGTGTTGTATCTTAATGAAGATTGGTCTGAACAAGACGGGGGCGAAATCGTCATTTACAACCACGACGGTAGCCATCGACAAACGTTATGGCCGAAAGCGGGACGATTGGTGACGTTTTTATCCGAAGCTTTCCCTCATGAGGTGCTTCCCGCCAAAAGACAGCGTTTTAGTATTGCCGGCTGGTATCGATTGAATGGTATGAGCGGGCAGCGCGTTGATCCAATCCGCTAACGACAGCCATACTCACTGTCTAACAGTATTGAACGAGGCAGTGTTTTATGGCTCGCTCTCCCGAGCAACAAAGTTTCTTTTCTGATGCGGCATTTGATAGCCACCCGATCACTGATATGCCTGATGCTCAGGTGGATTGGTGGCCTGAGTGGCTATCAGCGGGGTGTGCAGATACATTGTTCTCAACCTTACTCGCGCAAACCCCCTGGCAACAATTGCCGATTTCGTTGTTTGGYCGCACCGTGATGCAGCCACGTTTATTGGCATGGTATGGTGATCATCCTTACACCTACAGCGGACTCACGCTTCAGCCGCTGCCTTGGACGCATCCCTTGCGCCAACTCAAAGGCTGGGTAGAGGCAAAGTGTCAGACTTCCTTTAACACTGTTCTGTTAAATCGCTATCGTAGCGGCAGCGATTACATGGGGTGGCACCGAGATGATGAGCCTGAGCTGGGGGAGCAACCTACCATTGCCTCTGTCAGCTTGGGGGCGAGCCGGCGTTTTCTTTTTCGCCATCCTAAGCGGCAAGAAAAGCGTGAGGTTTTATTGAATCACGGATCCTTGCTGGTGATGAGAGGCACAACCCAAACACATTGGCAACATAGTTTGCCGAAAACGCAAAAGCCGACGAGTGAGCGAATCAACGTAACATTTCGTTGGATCAATAATGATAGCGTCACTTAATAGCTTTTGCGTGCGTCGATGTGTATTGAGCAAAAAACCACGAGCTAACACGAGATGTTTTAAGAGGTTAGTGAGAACGAGCAAAAGAAAATGCCCAAAACAACAGCAAGTTGGGTGTTTTTTGATGTTTTCGTTTGCAAAACAGGCAGGTGACACTTTTTTTAAATAATAAGTGTTGACTCGATCACGTTAATCCGTAGAATGCCTCCCCGTACTCAAGAGGCAGCAGCGTTAAGGCGCGTTGGCAGAGTGGCTATGCAGCGGATTGCAAATCCGTGGACCTCGGTTCGACTCCGGGACGCGCCTCCATGTTTCTCTTAGTGCAGTATAATTCGGACGCGGGATGGAGCAGTTTGGTAGCTCGTCGGGCTCATAACCCGAAGGTCGGCGGTTCAAATCCGTCTCCCGCAACCAATTTTACACAGCGYCATGCAACGCTTAATTGCATAAAGCGACATTAGCTCAGCTGGTAGAGCGCGACCTTGCCAAGGTCGAGGTCACGAGTTCGAACCTCGTATGTCGCTCCAAGTTTTGCCCACATCAAGCAACAATTGATGTTACGGACGCGGGATGGAGCAGTTTGGTAGCTCGTCGGGCTCATAACCCGAAGGTCGGCGGTTCAAATCCGYCTCCCGCAACCAATTTTMCACAGCGTYATKYAACGYTTRAWTRMATAAGGCGACATTAGCTCAGCTGGTAGAGCGCGACCTTGCCAAGGTCGAGGTCACGAGTTCGAACCTCGTATGTCGCTCCAATCTTCATAACTCTCCATCGACTTCACCCTATATGACGTGTTTCTTCAGGCACAGCGTAGCGCCTTGTATCACTTGTCGCGTCTAGAAGCATTGTTTCTAGCGTGACGGTTTCGTCAATCTGCGAAAAGTGCGCAAGGCCGACTGAGTAGTTGAACGGATAGCGTTCTAAGGATAATCGGCGACAAAGCCGGAGATAGAAGCGATCCAATTGTGCTTCGACCGCATCGACATCCTGTTGAATCAATAATATCGCAAATTCACAGCCTTCTAGGCGACCAACCCAGCCCAAATCACCGAACACATCTGTTAGACAGCCAGCAAACTCTTTCAGGACTTTGTCGCCGGCATGCTTGCCATAGCGCTGGTTGACGTCTTGTAACTGGCGAACGTCAAAGTGTAATAACGTATGTTGATCTTCAATGACAACGTCGTCTGTCAGATAACTGTTTACTTCTCGGTAAAAGCCACGTCGATTAAAGACATCTGTTAGCGGATCAATGACATTTTGTTGCGTCATGACCAACTCATGCTCGACGATACGCGCGAGGTCTGACAGCGCGCGCTGACAGGCATCCGTAAGCTCGCGAGGGTGATGATCGATCACACAGAGCGTTCCAAGCAGGTGTTCGCTATCCAGGCTAAAGGGAAAACCTGCATAAAAACGAATATAAGGAGGGCCGGTTACCAACGGGTTGTCAGCAAAGCGACTGTCGTTGAGCGTATCCTCAACAATTAATGGCTCTAATTGCTGAATAGCATGACCACAAATCGATTCGCTGCGGCTTGTTTGGTTGACGGCTAAACCACGTTTAGCTTTAAACCATTGTCTCTGTTCATCAACGAGGCTAATTGCGACAACGGGGCAGTCAGAAACGTATGCCGCTACCCTGACAATCCGCTCAAATCTGTCTTCGTGTCCAGTATCTAATATGCCTAGATCGTGCAATGCGTGAAGTCTTTGCTGCTCATTGTGAGTGGGGCGCGCCGTTTCCATGCCTTTTCCTCCTTGCCGCTATTTCTATTGTAGCCAACCACACACAGGGTAGGGGCAATAATTGTTCGGAGAGGTGAATATCGCTGCGACCCCGAGAAGCTTTTAAAAAGAACATTAATTCAGTGAGATATAGGAGAACTGGCTGTAAGTGTCTGTAGGTGTGCGAGAGGCTGAGAAACTCAGTTTGTAAAAAACTTGTTTCAATGATATTTTCCTCCGCTTGTTCAGTATTCACACTGTTGGAAGAGGCGGTGACGCACCCGGATTGATCGCGTGCGTGACAGCGACTCTATACTCTTAATACTTGTTGTTTTTAGAAGGTTTGCTTATGGCGTTTTTAGCGAGCTGTGATACCCAATATCCGCTGACTCATCCACATGCGGCGTCTGCTGTGGTGATGGTGCCCCCGCTTCATTTTAAATTTAATGCGCAAACGAGTGAGGATAATGGTTTTCAGCATGCGCCGTCACTACCGGATGAAGAGGTAAAAGCGCGCGCGATGGCAGAATTCAACAACATGGTGATGATCCTCCGCCGCCATGGTATCGATGTGGTGGTGATGGAGTACCCAGACTCTGACCCTGCAACGCCTGATGCCGTGTTTCCCAATAACTGGTTTAGTACCCTCCCCAGTGGCGAGCTTTATCTTTACCCTATGGCGTGCCCAAACCGCCAGCTAGAGGTGAAACCCGAGCGCTTAATGACTGCATTGGACCGTGCAGGCTATGCCGTCAATCACGTACACAAAGTGAAGTGTCATGACAAGGACGATGCGTTTCTTGAAAGTACGGGTGCGATGGTTATCGACCACCTCAACCAGCGTGTTTATGCGGCGCTTTCACACCGTTGTGACAGCATTTTGCTCACTGAGTGGGCAGCAAAGGTAGGCATGCGACAAGTCGTGAGCTTTAACACGGAAATGAGCGATGGCAATCCGGTTTATCATACCAATGTGATGATGGCGGTGGGTGAAGAGTTTGCCGTTGTGTGCGATGAGGTGATAGAACCGGGGCAGCGAGATCTTGTGTGTAACACATTGAGTCAAGATAAAACCTTGGTATCCATTAGTGAATCACAAATGAACCAGCTTTGTGGCAATATTTTACAATTGCGCAATCGCCACGGTGAATCACTCATCGTCATGTCATTGTCGGCCTACAGTGCGTTTACTGAAGAGCAAAAACGCACGCTGCGCCAATTTGGTAAATTGGTACCTGTCGATGTCAACACAATTGAAACCGTGGGTGGGGGAAGCGTGCGTTGTATGATGGGAGAAGTATTTCTACCTCGTCATCAAGCCGCGATGTCGGGTTAAAGGCGTCGGTTAAAACGTCGGTTTAATAGGCAAAACGGCGACTTAGGGTCGCCGTTTCACGTTGCTTTCATGCTACGAGTGCGCGCGTGTTTTGGCCTTAAGTGGCATTTTGTCAAATGAGACACCGTTCCATCCAGTGACCATAAAGTTGCGAATGTTTTTGTGATCCGTCCCCGAAGGGTTGCTCAGCACGTCCTCGCGATAATACCCCCCAAAGCAGGAGAGTGTCTGTGCTTCCGTAAGCTCATGGAGCTGGCAGAATGCGAGGACTTTGCAAGACCCTGTGTTCTGGCCTGCTTTATTAGCCAGATCACCGTTAGTGAATCGAGTGGGGGCATAGTCGTAATGGGCATCTATCACCGCTATTGTCTCGTCAAACATTACCATATCTGGGGTTTGCGTGACTTTAGCGAGAAAGCTGTCTAAGGTCATGTTGGTTCCTGAGTTAATAACATGCGAGCTCTCGTCGAGAGTATGTGCACGTTGTACCAACTTGTTTAACCAATGTGAAGCCAAGAGAAGCGACTAATGGATAAATATCCATCACTTAAACCAAATTTTTTGTTGCAGTGCTTTACATTGACTCGGGGCAACATTAGTATACCACCCAGTTCGGAGGGATGGCTGAGCGGTTGAAAGCACCGGTCTTGAAAACCGGCAAGGGTTAATAGCCCTTCCAGGGTTCGAATCCCTGTCCCTCCGCCACATACCGAAAAGCCGCTGAGAAATCAGCGGCTTTTTTGTATCTATATATCCGCTTACTCTCCTTTTGTGCGCAAACTAACAGCTTGGTGATGCTTTTCCTTACAGGTTGGGCTGAAACACCTAATATGTTAAGAAACTGTACTGTGCGATAAAGGCTCCGTGACTGAACTGATCTCCCATCCAGAATGGCTACTGCTTGGACTGGCTCCCGTGTTTTTCTTATGCATGTTGGGGGAGTACTGGGTAGCGCTGCGCCGCGGAAAATTGGGCGATAATGCCCGTTATTACGTGCCGGAAGTGCTTTGTAACTTTACCTTGGCGGGGCTGCATCAAGCTGCAGATTTACTGACAGGCTTGCTGGTTGCCAAGGTCTATTTATGGTGGTTTGGCTGGCGGCTGTTCGATATTGAGATGTCGGTGAGTCTGTTTTTATTGCTGATGATCGCGCAAGATTTTTGTTACTACTGGTTCCACCGCGCCAGCCATCGTGTTCGCTGGATGTGGGCGGCGCATGTGGTGCATCATAGCTCAGAGCGGATGAACTTTAGCACCGCGTTTCGCCAAAGCTTAATGTATCCGCTGGCAGGGATGTGGCTGTTTTGGCTGCCGCTGGTGGTGATTGGATTTCCGCCGCAATGGGTGGTGTTTGTTGTACTGCTGAATTTAGGGTTACAGTTTTTTGTTCACACTCAATGGATAAAGACACTCGGGCCTGTGGAGTGGATTTTTAATACCCCGTCTCATCATCGCGTTCATCATGGCGTAAATCCTCAGTACATCGACAAAAACTACGCGGGCATTTTAATCATTTGGGACAAGTTATTTGGCACCTTCGAGCCGGAATCTGAATCGGTTCGCTATGGGATCCCTAAGCCAGTGAACAGTTTCAATCCTCTGGTGGTGACCTTTGCCGAATGGCAACAAATGTGGCGAGACGCCACGCAGCCCGATCTGAGCGTTCGGCAACGATGGCAGTGCTTGTTTGCGCCGCCAGAACAAGCACAAAATCACACGACACACGAGCAAGCATCACGTAAGAGGTAGCAGTTTTCCATCGTGTGGGCAAGCTAACATATTCTAAGAAAATAACCCTTTATTCTTATGGGGTTATTCTTAGAACTCAGCTTGTCAGGAGCCCCGCATGGCAGACGCTATGCATGCCATTGTTACCCATCCGCACTTAACCCCATCGCAGAAAACGTTAGCGCTCGCTGCGCAAGCCGATGCGGCTTTGCCCTACGTACCTTGCAGCCGAGCGCTCGTGGCTGCGATGGAGCAGGGTGTGATTGGCGATATGTTTGAGGGTCACGCTCCCTTTAAACCGCGTTATGTGTTGCCCGATTATGCCCGCTTTTTAAAACGTGGGTCGGAGTATTTGGCGTTAACGCCGGCAACCGATCTAGAGGATGCGCTGATGAAGCTCATGGTGCTTTACCATCATGTGCCTTCGGTGACCAATATCCCGGTGTTTTTGGGTTATCTCGATCAACTCCTGCTGCCATATTGCGAGGATGTGAGTGATGAACATTTGTATCAAGCGCTGAAGCGATTCTGGATCCAGCTCGATAGAACACTGCCAGACGCATTTATGCATGCCAATATTGGCCCAGATGATAATCGTGTTTGCCGCATGATTTTGCGCATCGATGCAGAACTGCAGCAAGTTGCCCCCAACCTGACCTTGATGGTGGATCCGTCTTGTACCCCGCGCACCCTAGTTCGTCAGGCGACAGATAACATCATTGCCTGTAGCAAGCCACATATTGCTAACTGGCCGGTACACCAAGCCACATTTGGTGATGCAGAGGCTCACTCGCCCAATATGGGG
>NZ_MUET01000096.1:0-7230 GCF_001995685.1 Salinivibrio sp. IB282
TCGTTATCGTTGGCCTTTTCGCTGTCGGATTGTGGATGGTCGACTTGAGCTACTACAGTAGTTGGTATCAAACTGCGCCACACTGGCACAAATCGATAGGCATATTACTGGCGATAACGACTGTTGGTCGACTTGTGTGGAAAGCAACACACACTATGCCCACCGTTGAAGGTAAGGCTTGGGAACGTAAAGCGGCAACAGCAGGCCATCATACTATTTACCTGCTCCTTGCCACACTGTTTGTCTCTGGATACTTGATCTCAACCTCAGACGGACGTGGGATTGAAGTATTCACCTGGTTTACCGTGCCGAGCGCAGGGGAGCTGTTTCCTAATCAATCAGACATTGCTGGCGATATACACTACTACGTCGCCATCACCTTGATTGTGTTAGCAGCAGGCCATGCCATTATGGCACTTAAACACCATTTTAAAGATAAAGACAATACGTTACGGAAGATGATCGGAGGAAACCCGAAATGAAAAAACTCATGTTAGCCATGGGAATGAGCGCCGCGACACTCTTATCTGGGCCTGCACTGGCAGACACTTATATGATTGACACCAAAGGCGCACATGCCTCGGTCAACTTCAAAGTGCCACACCTAGGTTACAGCTTTACCAAAGGTCGTTTTAATACGTTTGACGGCCAATTTGAATTCGACCCAGATAACATTGGCGCATCAAGTGTGTCGGTGACGATTGATACAGCCAGTATTGATTCTAACCACGCCGAGCGTGATAAGCACATTCGTAGCGGTGATTTCCTGGATGTGGGCGAATATGGCCAAGCATCCTTTGAAAGCACCAAGGTAACCGACAACGGTGACGGCTCGATGACCATCGCAGGCGATCTCACCTTGCATGGCCAAACTAAGCCGATTGAAATCGACGCAGAGCTGGTTGGCCACGGTGAGGATCCTTGGGGCAACTACCGCGCAGGCTTTATGGGTAACACCCGCCTGGAGCTAGAAGACTTCGGGATTCCTACCATGGGCCCTGCCACCTATGTTGATATGGAGCTGCACGTCGAAGGTATCCGTCAGTAAACCACCGTCAGTCAATATCATGATGAAGCCTCGGGTCCTCCGGGGCTTTTTGTCGCACACTGAAACCCAATCGTCATAGTTGCTGGCTAGGATGGACGGCATGAAAAACAATCAGCAAGCAGCTATGACGGCACCTATTAACATCGCATTTTTCGATCTCGACGAAACCCTTATCGCCACTGACACCAAGCAAGCGTGGCTTGAGTATCTTCGCCAGCGCGATCTCGCCCCACACAATGTGGTTGAACACGAACGTCAAGCTTATCTCGATTTCAAAAAAGCGCGGATTAATCTTGAGAAATACATGCACGTTCAGCTCACGCCAGTGAAGGGGCAATCGACCCAAACAGTGGAACGCTGGGTCACTGATTTTATCGATAGACAGGTCGCGCCAGTCGTGGTCCCCCAAGCATTAGAGCGGATTGAATGGCACCGTAACCGTGGTGACCACTGTGTGCTGGTGTCTAATACCGCCGCACATTTGGCAAGGCCGATTGGCGAACTACTCAAGCTCGACACCGTGATTGCGATTGAGCTGGAAACCATAAATGGGGTGTACACCGGCTCCATTTCTCATTGTGTGCGCGATTTTCGTGGTAAGCATGACTATATGCAGGCATGGCTATCTGACCGCCATGACACTGTCGGCCATACCTACGGCTACAGTGACTCGCACTGGGATGTCCCCTTGCTTGAGCAAGTCGACAGCGCCTTTGCCGTCAACCCCGACCCACACTTAAGCCTGCATGCGCAAGAAAAAGATTGGACTATAATGGAGTGGGCCAGGCACGACACCATTCGTGATTGAGTGTGCATGCTCACTGTCAGCAACCCCATATGGGGGTGGCAATGATTGATTGCCGCAATGAATGGGCGCTATCGGCGCCTTTTTTATTAACATCCACTTGAGAATGATTATCATAACCGTTATCTTTAATGTATGATCGGCTGGCGACCTCACGCCGTAGTCACACGCATAGTAAAAGAGATAAAGGCCTATGAAGAAGAACATCATCATTATCGTCGCGCTCTTGCTCTCTCCGATGGCGCACGCCGACCAATCAAAACACGCGGACAAGTTAAAAGTGGTGACCAGCTTTACCATTCTCGCTGATATGGCCGCCAACGTGGCGGGCGAGCATGCCGAGGTGGTATCGCTCACTAAACCCGGCGCTGAGATCCACAACTACCAGCCCACCCCGGGGGATATTCTGCGTGCGCAAGGTGCGGATGTGGTGATGTGGAACGGATTAGGCCTAGAGCGTTGGTTCGAACGCTTTTTCCAGCACATCGATAAAGTGCCGAATGTGATCTTATCGGACGGAGTGGAGCCGATTGTGATTGCCTCGGGCCCGTATCGCGGCAAACCCAATCCGCACGCGTGGATGTCGCCCTCTGATGCAATGCGATACGTTGATAATATCGAGCAAGCCCTGATTAAGTACGATCCTGCCAATCAAACGCACTATCAAGCCAATGCCAAAGCCTACAAGGCTCAAATTCAAGCCGTGTTCGCGCGTGCGCAAGACGCACTATCCGCTGTCCCTGAAGCACAGCGTTGGCTAGTAAGTAGCGAAGGCGCGTTTTCTTATCTGGCGCGTGATTTAAACCTCAACGAAGCCTATTTATGGCCGATTAACGCCGAGCGTCAGGGCACACCGCAACAAGTGCGCGCACTGATTGATACCGTGCGAGAACACCAAGTGCGTGCCGTCTTTTCTGAAAGCACCGTGTCTGATGCGCCCGCTAAACAGGTCGCCGCGGAAACCGACGCGCACTATGGCGGCATTTTATATGTCGATTCGCTCAGTCAAGCTGACGGACCCGTGCCTGACTATCTATCCTTACTGACAGTGACTACAGAAACCGTCTTAGCGGGGTTACGCCATGACGCACTATGATTTAACCGACGGTACGCCCAGTGTGTTAGATGTCAACGAGGTACGTGTCGTCTATCGAAACGGCTTATGTGCCCTTGAACACGCCAGCTTCTCGCTGCCAGCGCAAACCATCACTGCCTTGGTGGGTGCCAATGGCAGCGGCAAATCCACCTTGTTTAAAGCGATTATGGGGTTTGTGAATCCCGGCAGTGGCAGCATTGCGGTGAACGGCACCCCCATTAAGCAAGCGCAAAAAGCAGGCTTGGTCGCTTATGTGCCGCAATCGGAAGAAATCGATTGGTCGTTTCCGGTGTTAGTGGAAGACGTGGTGATGATGGGCCGCTACGGTARGATGTCATTTATGCGTCGCCCCAAAGCGGCGGATCATCAGGCGGTGGATGAAGCCTTAGCCCGCGTTGATATGACAGCCTTTCGCCAGCGCCAAATTGGTGAACTGTCCGGCGGACAGAAAAAGCGCGTTTTTCTCGCCCGTGCTCTGGCTCAGCACAGCCCGCTGATTTTACTGGATGAGCCTTTTACTGGCGTAGATGTTACCAGTGAAGAGTCGATTATGCGTTTGCTGCTTGAGCTCAAAGACGAAGGCAAAACCATTTTAATTGCCACCCATAACCTTGGCACCGTGCCCGACTTTTGCGATCGCACCGTGCTGGTCAATCGCGCGGTGGTGGCAGGCGGACACACCGAGCATGTTTTTACCACCGAGAACCTGAGTGCAATTTTTGGCGGCAAACTGCGCCAGTATGTGATGCCTAGCGATCAGCTCCACCAAGATGCCGATCCGCGCGAACTGTCGGTCATTTCCGACGATGAGCGGCCCTTGGTGGTGTATGGCAAGCGCGAACAAAGCTCGCAGGAGCGGCGCGAATGAGCTTACTCGATCCCCTCGCCTATCAATACATGCAAAAGGCATTGCTGGTCACCACCTTAATTGGTGGCGTGTGCGGCTTGCTCTCCGCCTTTTTGATGCTCAAGGGCTGGTCGCTGATGGGCGATGCCCTCTCTCATGCGATTGTACCGGGCGTTGCCGGCGCTTATATGCTGGGCTTGCCCTTTTCGCTCGGTGCCTTTGCTGCCGGCGGCATGGCCGCGAGCGTGATGCTGTTTTTGCACCAACGTAGCCAGATAAAACAAGATGCGATCATCGGTTTAATCTTCTCGAGCTTTTTCGCCTTCGGCCTCTTTTTGGTCTCGATTTCGCCCGTCGCGGTCGATATTCAACAAATTATGCTGGGCAACTTGCTCGCCATTGCCCCGCTCGATGCGATGCAAATGCTGATCATTGCCTTGGTGAGCCTCACCGTGCTGGCAGTGAAATGGCGTGATTTTATGCTGACTTTTTTCGATGAAAGCCACGCCCGCTGCATTGGTTTACCTGTGGTGGGGCTCAAAGTGCTGTTTTTTGCGCTGCTCAGTGCTTGCACCATGGCGGCACTTAAAAGTGTCGGTGCCTTTTTGGTGATTTGCTTAGTAATCGCCCCCGGTGCCACCGCCTATTTATTGAGCGATCGCTTCGGGCCCGTGTTGGTGCTGAGCGGTGTCATCGGCACACTCACCTCGCTATTTGGGGTGTATATCAGCTATTTCGCCAACCTTAACGCCGGCGCACTGATTGTGCTGGCCCAAGTGGGACTCTTCTTAGCCGCCTTTGTGTTTGGCCCCAAACACGGGATCCTCGCGCGGCGCGCCAAACGTCAGGAGGCACTGCAATGAATCCGTATCAACTGACTTTTATGCAAGATGCTTTGCTCATGGCCGTCTTAGTGGCGCTGCCTTGTGCGCTGCTTTCTTGCTATTTGGTGTTAAAAGGCTGGTCACTGATTGGCGATGCCGTGGCACACGCGGTGCTGCCGGGATTGGTACTAGCAAACTTATTTGGCCTGCCGCTGATTGTCGGCGCCTTTGCCGCCGGTTCTGCATGCGCCACCAGTGTGCATTGGCTCAAACAAAATAGCCGTGTGAAAGAAGACACCTTACTGGGGATTGTGTTTTCTGGCTTTTTCGCGCTGGGGCTGATTTTGCAAGGCCAATTCCCGTCTGATTTGCACCTTGATCATATTCTATTTGGCAACCTGTTGGGGATTAACCACCAACAGTTGCTCACCGCCGCCATTACCGGCTTAGTCGTGCTTGCGCTGGTGTTGCTTAAAGGGCGAGATTTAATGCTGCTATCGTTCGACCCCGCACAAGCCAGCGTGCTCGGGCTCCCCGTACAAAAGCTTCACTGGCTCCTGCTCTCGGTGATGATTGCCACCATTGTCGCGGGGTTACATGCCGTGGGGATCATCTTAGTGGTGGCGATGTTGATTGCACCGGGCGTCACCGCCTTTATGCTCAGCAAGCAATTTAGCCGTATGTTATGGATTGCCTGTGCGATCGCTTTAGTCACCGCCGTGGGCGGCGTGACCTTATCGTTTTATCTCGACAGCGCCCCCGGCCCGACTATTGTATTGCTACTCACCGGCTGCTTTGTAGTGACCTTTGCATGGCAGCAATATCAAATCCACCGCAACCAAAAGCGCCCGCAACCGACGCGCCAAACCACAAAAGCAACGCGCTCTGCCACCACCCATTCAGCGCAATCGCACTAACCGGCACCGACGGACACAGCGACACCTAACCTCAGCAGTGCGCGAGATAGAGCTCGCGCACATTGCTCGTCGCATAGGTTTTATCGCCCATGGCCATCATCTTGCCTTCACGCACGTCAAATTTCAGCCTAGTGGTATGCTTCGTAAGTGCTCTTCGATGGCCTTAATCATCGACTTAGTAAGTGGTAAATGCGCTTTTTCTTTCGCCCATACTTCATGGAAGCCTGCTACAGTTTGCTTTGCGGTATCTAACACCAATTTTTCTGGCAACATGGCTTTAGCAGCTAAGTGTGATAGCTCATCCAGCGTAAAATCACTGAATTTCTTGCTACGGCTAACCTTAAGCGACGCACTATCATCGGGGATATAAGGAATGGTCGAGACAAAGTCATAAGCAGGTGCAATCGATGCTGTGCGCCTATCTTTATAGATCACAGACCAATTCTTCAAATGCATATCGGCATTTCCAATTAGACTATTGAACACCAATCGGCGAGTAAATTCTGCAATGTCTTCGTCTTGCCCTTCAACACCGATAACCTGAGCAATATTCCGCATACTGGCTTTTTTGTATTTATCTTGAGGATAAACGCCGAACACWTGCGCAAAGTCCTCAATGTGCACAGTTTGACCATCTGCACGATCAAAACGCTTGATCACAAACGCACTGTCACCAAATTTGCCAATGCCATTTGGGATATTAGCAATCCGATTAATAGGGAGTAACTGCGTTTCTGGCACGTCCATTCCCAACATTCGAGCCAGTTCCATCATTGAATATTCATTTTCTGGCACAGCTTGAAATCGAGACGACGGTAATTTTACAACCCAAGAACCACCTTGACCGGTTGCTGGGATCGTCAAACCGCCATTTGCCTGCTGCACAGCTGAAAACTTCAATTGCACTCCCGCCAATGAAAAACGCATTGGCCCATCTGTTTTCGTTTCATCTTCAATGTCTTGATGCACATTAGGCGGTAAGGCTTCACCATCCGCTGGCTCAACCGTGATCGCGCCTGCTAAATCCTGTCCCAGTACCCACAATAGAAAAAACTCCCGCGTAGGGTTCACACCGGCACGCTCTGCCAGGTAATTTCGCATGGTTTCTTCTGGCAAAAGATTAGAGAAAAACGGAGTTAACTTGGTTTGGGTCGGTTTAAAGTTAGTCAGCAAGCCACCCAGTGAATCTTTAAAACCAAGCCCTAATACAGGCCGCGATTCGTCATGAATGTACGAATCCATAAAGGCAAAAAGTGTTCTATCATTGCCCACGTTGGTGATCGTTGCGATGGGCTCACCGTAGAGCAACACGTTTAGCGTAGAAACATGATTAGTCATCGTCGTCTTCCTCTAGCTGATAAGCGGGCGACATTGCCTCACCTTCATCGCTGATCCCTTGGCTACTTCGAATGATCGACTTAATGGCAGGTACAGATTTTTTTGGTGCAACAAATAACTCTAGGTCGAGTGCACGGGCAAGTGCAATCAAACTGGATACTCTTAAATCAACACCGCCAGACTCGATTTTCGAAATATGGCTTTGAGGCACACCCGAACGAGCACTTAACTCTCTCTGGCTAAAACCTTTACGTACCCGAGCGTCTCGAAGGCTTTTTAGTATCTGCTCTGTTACATAGCTCATTTCGAGACACCTTAATACATCGCTGAAGAAAAATTATATATTAAACTATAT
>NZ_MUET01000097.1:0-7171 GCF_001995685.1 Salinivibrio sp. IB282
GTCTATGAATAAATCATCTAAGTCTGCTGTGAATAAAGTATCCGGCCTGTTAACTGTGTCACCGTTTGTCAGATCTAACGCATCAAACTCTTCTTGTATTGATTCAAAAACGTCGGGGTTGACAGAAGGATCTGATGAGGTCGGAAGAGAATCGTCCGACCCTTTATCACCGTCTACGGTCATGCGATAGTGCGGATCGGATATTTTATCATCAGTCAGCTTTTCAACGGCGGTTTTTGCGTCCAATACGAAGTCACGTGGATTTGATTGATACTTGTCTGGGCTTTTAGCTTTAGAGTCTGCCAAGATTTGAGCTGTCTTATGAAGCTTATTATCTCCGTTATCAATAAAGTCAACGTATAAATCTGAATCCGAAGGAAGACTTAGCGCTCCCTGAATCGAATCAATTGCTGTATCTACATCCGTCTTGTCATTCTCCATCTTTAATACTATAAGATCCGTCAATGGCGATATTACTTCCGCGCCTTCAGTTGTATGAAGTGTATATTCGTTATCGAGTGGCATTGAAGGACGATCTGAGTCGGTTGTGTAAACCGTTTCATATTTTCTATCCATACCTGCAAGCACTTGTTGTGCAGGCTCTCCAAGAACTAAAGTTTGTAGAGACAGTTTTTCAGAAGGTGTGTTGTCGAGCGTTAATGTACCAGATTCATCGGTTAAACCCATAAACTCAGAGGGATCACTAAATCCACTTTTGTTATCCTTTTCGATGTAAACAACCGCATTTTGCAGATATCCATCAAAGCCAGTCACTGTATAACCTGATGACGAAGTGTTCGACGACGAGCTATCGCTATCTAAGTCACAACCGGTTAAAAACGCAATCACTGATATAGCTAATACCGTCTTTTTCATAATAACAAATTCCATTAATGATAAGTCGAGATAGCTTGATATATGATGAAGCTTTGATCAAATCTGTTGTTCAGCGTTCTCTGATTTCTCAGGCTTTTCATGCTTATTTCTCTTCGTTTCGCGAATACCATCACGAAATTTCAATTCTTAGATGCCGTCCACGAGTTATTTAAATTCTTCCAGTTTTCGATAGCTGGCTTCGGCATTTCTCATAAGTTGATAAGCTATTGAGAGCATGGTTTACGGGTTTCCTACTGATCTCATGCGATGACAATGCACACCTTGATGCAGCATTGATCAAGGTTAACGCAATGAGCAAAGTTATAAGCTCGATATGCCCATTAGTCACATAGAGGTAAGTGGTGGGATAATTTTCACGGAATTAGAGCGGTAGGTGACTGATTTGACCAATAATGCCTCGGTCAACTGTTAGTCATTCATGGTAACCACGTTTTGATCTGGCGATGTGAAGCATATGACTAACAGTTGATCCTCTCTCATTCGTTTAATCATGATTGTTGCACTTATTACCTGAATTCAGGTCTTTCTTTCTCGGGCTTAATTGCTTATCACACCATTTTTCAATAGAGGGTGCGTATAAGGTGAACAGGCCAATTATCATGGCGATGGCGCAGATTACATAGATAGCTGTCATTACACCCCTCCTTATTGGTTAACTTTAGTATACACCTTGTTTCGCCTTTCCTCGGCCTCAAGTGCCGAGGAAAGGCGCGTGTTTGAATCAGGTCGATGAAGATGGTTTGGTATCTCTATCAAACTGCTTGATCAGGACCGAGGTGTCGCAACGGCCATAGCCGCGCGCTTGTAACTTGTTGTACTGTTGATCCACCTGCTCGGTCAAAGGAAGGTTCACGCCTAATTTGGCGGCTTCTTCTAAACAAAAGCCCAAATCTTTACGCATCCAATCAATCGCAAAGCCAAAATCAAAACTGTCTTCCGCCATGGTCAAGGCACGGTTTTCCATTTGCCAAGAGCCTGCGGCGCCGTGCTTAATGGCATTGAGCATCTTTTCGATATCGAGATCAGCGGATTGCGCGAAGGTGAGTGCTTCGGATAAGCCTTGTAAGACGCCGGCAATACATATTTGGTTGGCCATTTTACAGCGCTGGCCACTGCCATGCGGGCCTATATGCTGGATGGCACTGGCATAGGCGTTCATGACGGGTTCAACGTCACTGAACACAGTTGGATTGCCACCGACCATAATAGTGAGTGCGCCTTTTTCCGCACCGGCTTGGCCGCCTGAGACGGGGGCATCGAGAAAGCTTAGCCCTTGACGCTCGCATACTTGTGCCAACTCAAGGGCAAGCTCAGCAGAGGTAGTGGTGTGATCGACCAGCGTACTGCCTTTTTTCATATTGGCCAACACACCAATATTGCCATACACCACACTGCGTACGTCATCATCGTTTCCCACGCACATAAAGACGATATCAGCATCAGCCACAGCTTCGGCGGGCGTCATTCCATATATGCCTGAATAGGTGTCGCACCAAGCTTCGGCTTTGCCGGTGGTGCGGTTATAGACGCAAGTTGGGTAGCCGTGGCGTTGAAGGTGCCCGGCCATTGGAAAGCCCATTACGCCTAGGCCAATAAAGGCTACCTTGGTATTGTTGAGTTGCATGGTTATCTTGCTTCCTTGTCGTTAATTTGGGGTTAATTTATCAGAAACTTAACCTTTGTTGTATTTGTCGATGATAAGCTTGTATCATCTTCTTTTGTGTTGTGGCACGGATAATTATGACAGCACGACAACCTTTCTCGTTAACGATCGCGCATATTAACGACACCCACTCTCACTTTGAGTCCACCCCTGTCTCACTGAACCTGGACGACAAGGCGACACCGGTTTATGCCAATAGCGGCGGGTTCGCACGCATTGCATCTGCGGTATCACATTTTCGCGAGCAGGCTAAGCAGGATGATCATGCCTTCCTTTTTTTACATGCTGGGGATTGCTTTCAAGGGACTCTGTATTACTCCTTATTCAAAGGTAAAGCGAATGCAGATTTGCTGAATCGACTCGGTATTGATGCGATGGCGATTGGTAATCACGAGCTTGACCAAGGGAATGGCCCCGTGGCCGACTTTCTTGATGATATTCAATTCCCTTTACTTGCGGGGAATTGGCATGTGGCGGATGAGTCAAAAGACAAGGATAAGCGTGTCAGTGACAAACCCGCTTTATTGCCATATATCGCTCCGGAGGAGCGCGCGAGTACACTCATCAAAACCTATGCCGGGCACAAAGTGGGCATCTTCAGTTTAGCGGTTGAGCAAATGGCGGCACTGGCTCACCCTGATCACGATACTCCTTTTTTGCCGGCAACACGCATCGCCGAAAACACCGTGGCTTTTTTGCGCCAACAAGGCGTGAATACCATTATTTTATTGAGTCATTTGGGTTATGACAAAGACAAGGAACTAGCGGCTGCGGTTAATGGGATTGATGTGATTGTGGGCGGTCATACCCATGTGCTGCAGGGAGACTTTCAAAACCTTGGTTTGGCGAAAGAAGATCCCTACGGCTATAAAATCAACGATACCTGGATTGTGCAAGCGGGCTGCCATGCGCAAGCCATTGGCCGGTTTACGTTATCTATTGATGAAAAAGGTCGGCCAGTTGCCTTTGAAGGCCAAAACTACTTATTGCTTGGCCGTAGCCTCGCGATGGATGCCTCGCGGGAGCAGCAATTGACCGAAGGTTCGTATCAAGCAGTGAGAGCCTATCTCAACCGACAAGACAATGTATTGATTTTACCCAGTGATCTCGCGTTGAAGCAGTATCTACAGCGCACCTACCGTCCCCATGTGGCGCAACTAGAAAGTGACATTGTCACTCAGGTGCCGCAACGACTCCGTCATGTACGCGTACCTGACAGCGAGGGCGGCAGCGAAGTGGCGCCACTGGTGACAAAAAGCTTTTTATGGGCGGCACGTGAGCAAGGCATTGAAGCCGATTTTGCTATTCATAATGCGGGTGGCGTGAGAGTCAGTTTAAACGCCGGGCCGCTCTCTGCTGCTTTAATTGCAGGCGCGTTGTTACCGTTTGCTATTGACGTGATCGCCTACCAGGTAACCGGCGCACAGATCCGTCGTGCGATTGAAGGCGCGATCAACAATGCGACAGATAATGGCATAACGGGCCTCGGGTCGGGCAGTTTTCCGTATTGCGCCGATATACGCTATCGCTACGAAGCGTGGCAGCCGATGGGCACGCGGGTGACCCAACTCGAGATAAAACGCGGTAATCACTGGATAGCCATAGATGATGAGCGACAATACACGGGTGTGTCGTCATCTTATACCGCGCAAGGAAAAGAGGGATACGATGCGATTCAAACCGGTGAACGTCGCTCGATTGGTTTATCCATGGCGGAGTGTTTTATTGACTATGCACGTCAGCAGCCAGTGTTAGCACTGCCTGCTGAGCCTTTAGTGTGTTACCTCCGAACGTCTGGTGAGAGGAAAACCTGCTGGGGGAAATAACTTGGCCTGCCCCTTGCTTATTTGATAGTCAGCTTGGTGTTGACGGCAGACAATTGCCGTTTAAGTTTTTGACAAGATTGTCGATACATAGAGTGAACCTGAATTGATCGACACACTATCGAAAGGTGAGGGGTTATGGAAAAACGTGATTGGTTTGATATCGGCTTGATCAGTTTTTGGTTGGTGGCTTGGGCATCGATTGTTTACTTTGTGCCAGTCATTTAACTTATTTACTGATCCGCGGATTGCGGGGGAACCTGTTTGAGTCGGGTTCCCCAGCGCACTAACAACGGCTGTAAATAAATGGGCAGCTGTATGGCGCCGATTAATGGTAGAAATGCCGGCCCCAGCGCGGCACCGGCAACGGTGTACGTTAGCAATACATTCCGATTGACCGCCGATACGGCGGCGATCATGCTCGCCTCCCGCCCCCGTTTTCGATATAGCCCATACGCAATGATGAAAAAAAGTATGCAAATTGCAACTGAAATGGCTAAAAGCTCCAACGCGTAGCCTGAGTCGTTTTGCCACATTGCCCCGAACGGCCCTACTAGCCCTAATGGAAAACTGAACACCAGCACAATGGTAAACTGTGCCAGTTTGCTGTGAATGCGTTTGAGCTTTTCTGGTTTGATCAGCGCGTGAAAAAGCGCGGCAAACAGCATGGGACCAAAAATAAAGATCACCAATCGCACCGCATAGCTTTTTAGATCCAATGAAAAATCATCACCTGACAGCACCGTGAGATTGATGAATAAGACGACAGGCATGAGCAATGTTGACGCGATGGTGTAGGCCATGGCGATGAGCGCGTCCATTCCCAAAGAACGAATGATGGCAGGCGTTGCAAACAAAGACCCAGTGGCGCAAATGCCACTGATTGCAAGTAACAAAGAGGTAGACGCGCCGAGTAGCCACGCGAGAGAACAAGTGAGTACGGTGAGTAGCACTGAGTGAACTAATGCGTACACCCAGACCTGCCACCGGGCTAACGCTTTCACTAATAGACCTTGATGAATGCCAAGCAGGGTAAACAGCATCAAGGCGAATAGCACATAAGGTAAAAACGGAAATAAGGCTAACGAGACGCTCGGAAAGGCAAAGCCAATCAATGCGGCAATAAAAAGACACAACGCTGAATGTTTGGCRAGAAACGCGAGCATGGTCAACACCTAGGTCACATGTGTAATCACGATGTTATCAGGTTTACATAGCTAATCGAATGAAAAATAGTCTTTTTCAATGATTAATACGCTTTGTCGTACAAAAATTCAGACAGGGTAAGGGAGCGAGCAGTGAATTCAAACAGACAAACTGAATTCATTGATGGCTTGTAGGTCAGGTRAGTGATTCGCTTATTTTACTGCAACTTAACATAATGAATACGTGCTAACCTGCAAGCATGATAGATTAGAAAAACTAATCCATTGGTTTAATTTTCATCAGTTTAAATCTCGGGGTAGCACCTTATAATTTGCGACGAGTGATTAAGACAACAAAGCGAGGATCTGATGACGACTGCAACGGTTAATATGCCCCGTTCTCGTCGATCTTACGCGGTAACAATCAAAGGACTGATCGCTCACGCCATGGATGTGCTGTTTACTCGCAGCACGCACGCTCCCGCTTATGATGCCAGTCGTTTACCGGCACATTTGCAGCGTGATATTGGTATAAACCGATAAGACGACTTAAAACGGATAGAACGCGAAACGCCACATCATCGAGATGTGGCGTTTTTTTTATGGTTTAATCGTCACCGAGCGTTTACGAACAATGAGTGGCTTACCAAGCCGACGAATGCGATTAATTGAGGAGTACAAAAGATGGGATGGTTCTCTGCACTGTTTTCCAAGGGAAGCGAAAAACAATCACAGGCGTCAGTCACCCCGACGGAATACCAAGGGTATTTAATYTATCCTGAATCGACCGCCGAAAATGGTCAATATCGTGTTAGTGGCCGCATTTGCAAATCACTTGATGACAAGGTACTCACCCATAGGTTTATTCGCTCAGATTTGCTGGGAAGTCAGGAAGATGCCAACAGCTTGATGGTCACAAAAGCAAAAATGATGATTGATCAAAACGGTGATCGACTATTTGATTGAGGGGCGTCAACGAATCGCGCGATAGCAAAAATAATGCATAACTATAAGCAATTAATTCGGATAAAGTGTAGCCCAGATCACATTTATGCCCCAATGGCGATCCCCGCCCTGTGGTGATTAAGGAATAAACTCGTTAAGTTAACACTGTTGCGTTGCTAAGCACGAAGCACTGATAACAGACCGCAACAGCGTGATAAGCGAATAAAACCGCTTGGAATGCTTATTTTTATCAGTGAACCTATTTCAGGCTGCGGTTTTCGCGCCTGTGATAACCAAAAAAATTTCTTATAAGCCAACATTCAGGGAATAGCTATGCAGATTGGTGTTCCAAAAGAGAGGCTCGTTAATGAAACGAGGGTAGCTGCGACACCTAAGTCGGTTGAGCAGCTTATCAAGCTCGGTTTTGACGTCGTAGTAGAGAAGGGAGCAGGCGAACAAGCAAGCTTTGAAGACACTGCGTACGAACAAGCTGGTGCGAGCATTGTTGATACAGACGCTGCCTGGCAGTCTGGCATCATCTTTAAAGTTAATGCACCAGGCGTAATTGAAGAGACTGGCCAAGATGAAGTGGCGTTGCTGCAGGCAGGCACCACCTTGGTTAGCTTTATTTGGCCCGCTCAAAACGAAGAATTACTCGAACGTTTGTCTGCGCAGAACGTGAACGTGATGGCCATGGA
>NZ_MUET01000098.1:0-6723 GCF_001995685.1 Salinivibrio sp. IB282
TTCAATGCTGCCGTTTCCGCTCGACTTGCATGTGTTAGGCCTGCCGCCAGCGTTCAATCTGAGCCATGATCAAACTCTTCAATTTAAGTTTGGTGTTTCCGTAGAAACTGCTCAATGAATACTGATTACTGTTTATCTCCGAAGAGACAAACGAATTGACTGTGCCGAACAACTATAAAAGTTGTCGTTTGGTCACTCAGTTCATCGAATAAATCTTTTTGTCTATTCTCAACGAGTGCCCACACAGATTGCATAGGTCAAATTGTTAAAGAGCGCCGCTCAATCTTGAGCGGGAGTGGCATTTTACGCCACTTTGGCAATGAGTCAAGCGTTTTGTTTGCTTGGCTGTTTTGCCGTTGTTAGCGCGGTTTGCCGTGCCAACGAGAAGCGCATTATAGAGAGGTAATTTTGTGACGCAAGGGGTTTTTAAGAAAAAATTTTCAGGCGAACAAAAACCCAACAACATGCATTATTACTGAGCATTTCCACGCTAAAACACGGCAAAAAGCCACCTAAAATTGGTGGCTTTCGTCCGATAAGTACTTATAAGTCCTGTTTTGCGATGATTTGGTCGTTTTCAACATCAAGGAAAACAGGCCGCCCTGGTATCAGCTCGCCACTTAGAATTTGCTGAGCAAGCGGGTTTTCAATTGTCTGCTGGATAGCACGTTTGAGTGGACGCGCACCATAGACGGGGTCAAAGCCACCTTTAGCCACTTTTGCCAAGGCTGCGTCTGAGACCTCAAGCTTAAAGTCTCTTTCGGCCATACGGTGAGCCAGCTCTTGCATCTGTAGACCCGCAATCTCTTTGATGTGGTCTTCGGCTAATGGATGGAAAACCACCGCTTCATCGATTCGGTTGATAAACTCTGGACGGAAATGATTGGCAGCTACTTCCATCACGGTGCGTTTTATACCCGCATAGTCCAGTTCACCGAAATGCGCCTGAATCTGCTCTGAGCCAAGGTTTGACGTCATGATCACCACCGCATTGCGAAAGTCGACGGTACGGCCTTGACCATCCGTCAGGCGACCATCATCCAGCACCTGTAGCAAGATATTAAACACATCCGAGTGGGCTTTCTCTATCTCGTCGAGCAGAATGACAGAGTAAGGGCGACGACGTACCGCTTCGGTCAGGTAGCCACCTTCTTCATAACCCACATAGCCTGGAGGCGCCCCCACAAGGCGAGCCACGGAGTGCTTCTCCATAAATTCGGACATATCAATCCGAACCATGGCATCTCGGCTATCGAACATAAACTCGGCAAGTGACTTACATAGCTCGGTTTTACCTACCCCCGTTGGCCCTAGGAAGAGGAATGAGCCGATCGGGCGATTCGGATCCGCCAAGCCCGCTCGGCTGCGGCGAATGGCGTTGCCGACAGCACTGACCGCTTCATCTTGGCCAACCACACGCTCGTGAAGCGCTGACTCCATTTTAAGTAGCTTTTCTTTCTCGCTTTCCAGCATGCGCGAGACTGGAATACCTGTCTGGCGTGCAATGACATCTGCGATCTCCGCATCCGTGACACGGTTTTTAAGCAATGTCATTTCCTGCATCTCTGCCTGACTGGCAAGATCCAGCTGCTTCTCAAGCTCCGGAATTTTTCCGTATTGCAGCTCTGACATCCGGCTCAAATCACCCGCTCGACGAGCGATTTCCATGTCAGTACGTGCTTGCTCTAACGCTGCTTTAATGTGTTGTGCACCAGACACGGCAGCTTTTTCAGTGTTCCAGACCTCTTCCAATTCTGCGTACTCACGCTCTTTTGCTTCTAACTCGTCGCGAAGCGTTTCTAAGCGCTTTTGGCTCGCACTGTCTTCTTCTTTTTCCAGTGCTTGCTGCTCTATCTTCAGTTGCACGATACGACGCTCAAGCCTGTCGAGTGAGTCTGGCTTTGAGTCTATTTGCATCCGAATACTGGAAGCGGCCTCGTCAATCAGATCGATGGCTTTATCTGGCAGTTGCCGATCGGCAATATAGCGGTGTGACAAGCTCGCAGCAGCAACGATAGCCGGATCGGTAATCTCTACCGCATGATGCAATTCATAACGCTCTTTGAGGCCTCGCAAAATGGCCACCGTGTCTTCGACATTCGGCTCACTCACCAATACTTTTTGGAAACGACGCTCTAATGCCGCATCTTTCTCCACATACTGCCGATACTCATCCAGCGTGGTGGCCCCAACACAATGGAGTTCACCACGTGCCAAGGCAGGCTTAAGCATGTTGCCCGCGTCCATGGCCCCTTCAGCTTTGCCTGCACCCACCATGGTATGCAGTTCATCGATAAAGAGGATGACATTACCTTCCTCTTTGGCAAGCTCGTTGAGTACCGCTTTTAGACGCTCTTCAAACTCACCTCGATACTTCGCCCCAGCAACTAATGAGCCCATATCGAGAGAGAGAACGCGTTTACTGCGAAGCCCCTCTGGCACCTCACCATTCACAATGCGTTGGGCAAGCCCTTCAACGATCGCGGTTTTACCTACACCGGGCTCACCAATCAGCACTGGGTTATTCTTGGTGCGGCGTTGTAACACTTGCACCGTACGACGGATTTCATCATCACGGCCAATAACAGGGTCGAGCTTGCCTTGCTCTGCACGCTCAGTAAGATCAATGGTGAATTTTTCGAGGGCTTGACGATTCTCTTCCGCATTCGGATCATCGACTTGCTGGCCGCCACGGACTTTCTCTATCGCTTCTTCAACCTTTTGCGACGTCAACCCGTGGCTACGCAACAGATCTCCCAACTGGCCTTTGTCTTCCACCGCCGCCAAAACAAAAAGCTCTGACGAGATATATTTATCTTTACGCTTTTGCGAGATTTTGTCGCACAGGTTAAAAAGCGTGCCTAGGTGGTTTGAAAGCTGTACTTCGCCCCCCGTGCCAGTGACTTGTGGTAGTCGGTCTAATAACTCAGAGAGACTGGAACGCAACTGGCTCACATCCACGTTCAGCATGGTCAATAACGGGCGGATGGCACTGCTGTCTTGGTTCAGGAGCGCGGTCATCAAGTGAACAGGCTCGATGTATTGGTGATCTCGCCCTAATGCGAGTGATTGTGCATCAGAAATCGCAATTTGGAATTTACTCGTAAATCGGTCAAGGCGCATAGTTCCTCCCACTTAACACCTCTAGTTGATGAATAAATGGGCACGATTGCGGCGCTTTTCAAGCACCTTTGTCGCTTTTATTTCACCCGCCAAATGCAGGTTGCCATCCGGCCTGTTTGCCCATCTCGTCGATACGAATAAAACTGATCCGCCTGCTGGTAGGTACAAAACTCCCCACCATAAACAGCAGTAACGCCAGCCTGTTGGAGTCGTTGCGTCGCGAGCATATAAAGATCAGCTAAGTACTTGTGGCTGTCGGTAGGCATAAAGGCGACCTTGGCTTCCGGTGACAAAGTGGTAAATGCCTGATACACATCTTCCCCCACCTCGAAAGCTTGGGGGCCAATCGCAGGCCCCAGCCAAACGAGGCATCGGCTTGGCGCCTCAAACATCGATAATGTCGATTCCAGCACACCATTCAATAATCCGCGCCAACCTGCGTGGGCCGCCGCGACTTGCTGACCATCGTCACTGCAAAAAAGTACTGGCAAGCAATCAGCCGTCATGATGGTACAGACTTGGCCTGTTGTTTCGGCGAAGGCCGCATCTGCCTCAGGGTGAGGATCTTCACTTGGAAGGTGCACGACCTGCGTGCCATGTACTTGGTCCAGCCAGGTAATATCGCCCTCGACCTGCTTTGCGAGTAGCAGTCGGTTTTTGGCAACATCATCAGGTGCGTCGCCAACATGCATACCCAAGTTCCAACTCGAAAAGCGCCCATGGCTCACGCCACCAACACGCGTGGTCGTCAGCGCACGCACATTGCTTGGGGCAGGCCAGTCGGGCTCGAGGTAGCGCATCAGTATTCCTCTTCTCCATATTGGCTTTGATCATCCCTTAGCAGCTCAGTCAGTGCGACCATGTCATCTGGAATCGGAGCATGCCATTCCATTTGCTCGCCAGTGACCGGATGATCTAAACGTAGCATGGCCGCATGTAGCGCCTGGCGCCGGAATTGGCGTAAGCCTTGGATGAGCGCATCATCGGCATGACGAGGCGGTTTAGCCTTGCCACCATATAGCGGATCGCCCACTAAGGGATGATTCAAGTAAGCCATATGGACACGGATCTGGTGGGTCCGGCCCGTTTCCAAGCGCAAACGTAACCGCGTGTGGCCACGAAAATGCTCGGCCACGCGATAATGGGTGATCGCGGGCTTACCTAATTCATGCACCGCCATATGGGTGCGTTTCGTTGCGTGGCGGCCAATCGGCTTATCCACCAAACCACCACCAGTCATATTACCAATCGCAATCGCTTCATACTCACGGGTAATTTTCCGCTTCTGTAGCGCACGCACCAAACGGGTTTGTGCCGGAATAGTTTTTGCGACCACCATTAATCCCGTGGTGTCTTTGTCCAAACGATGGACGATCCCTGCTCGAGGTACGTCTCCTATTTGCGGATAACGATACAAAAGACCGTTCAGTAAAGTACCATCAGGGCAACCTGCGCCTGGGTGAACAACCAGCCCCGCAGGTTTATTAATCACCAACAAGTCGTCATCTTCATAGACAATATCGAGCGGAATATCTTGCGGGATCCAACGGTCATCATCCTCGATTTCCGCAGTGATCTCGACGCTTTCTCCTCCCATCACTTTTTGACGCGGTTTATCAATGGCCACGCCATTGAGTGACACCTGACCGGCTTGGATCCAGGTTTTGATCCGAGAGCGCGAGTAATCAGGAAACAGCTCAGCGATAGCTTGGTCGAGCCGCTGACCTAGTTGATGATCTTGGATCTGATGGGATAACTCTATCTGTTGTGCCATATCGAACTTTTCTGTGATTTCTATGACTAAACCCTTGCGACAGTCGTTATAGTGGCGCTTGGCATATCGCCTGCAAACGCCTTTTGCTATAGTCGCCTGTCACTGGATAAAATAGCCGGAATAATGACATTGTATCTGTTTGCCGCTGCGACCGTAATCCAGATGGCATAAAAACTTTTCAAGGAAGTGCGATAACCCATGAAACGCCTAACCCTGACTGCGCTACTCGCAGCCTCTCTACTCGCCGGTTGTTCAAGTAACGACCAAGTCGTTCAAGACGATCCGCCATCCAAACTGTATCAGGATGCTGAAGCGCAGTTAAATCAAGGGGCTTGGATAACCGCGATTGAAAAGCTGGAAGCACTAGATTCRCGCTATCCTTTTGGTGCTTATTCTGATCAAGTGCAGCTGGACCTTATTTATGCATATTACAAAAATGATGACTTGGCTTTGGCCGAAGCCACGATCGATCGTTTTATGCGTATGCACCCAGCGCACTCAGAAGGTGACTGGGTGGTTTATATGCGTGGTCTTGTCCATATGGGCCAAGATCGTAGCCTCATTCACGATATCTTACGTATGGAGCGGGATGACAGAGATCCGCAACCAGCACGTAAAGCCTTTGCCGATTTTCGTCGCTTACTTGAGCGCTATCCCAACAGTGAATATGCCGCAGATGCCAAAGCGCGGATGACCGCATTGAAAAACCGCCTTGCCAACTATGAGCTCGCCGCCGCTGATTACTACATCCGTCGCGAAGCATGGGTTGCCGCGGTTAACCGTTGCCAAGCGTTGCAGCGTGACTTCCCTGATACAGAGGCAGCCCGCGCATCGTTATCTTTGATGCTGAAAGCCTATGAAAAGCTTGGACTCGAAGAACCTGCAGAGCGAACAAGAAAACTTATCGCTAAGAACCCAGCGTAATAGCAAGTCAAAAAGCTTGATAATCAAAACCTCCGCCAAGGAGGTTTTTTTATGTCTATAGATTACCGGTGAAAAGCGCGCTTCACCGAGTAATATTGGAATCGACTCTCGGCTTCAGCGTTGAGTGAGAACAGCCACACGCTTGTCGATGTATAACGAGAGAGTTTGAGGCGGCAGGTTATTGAAGCAAAACGCGGACAATGTTGGTTTAGATACAAAAAAGCCCCGACCATAAGGTCAGGGCTCTGTATTTTCTCATCAAAGTCTTACGCATATCTGCTTTGATGCTTAAATTGCGAGCTATGCGCAGAGAGTTTTGAAGCGAGAAGCACGGTGTATGCCAATACATGAGCATCGCAGCTATCAAAAATCACAGGCAATAGGCGCAATTTATAATCAAAGCCTGGCGATGTCCTACTCTCACATGGGGAGACCCCACACTACCATCGGCGCTGCTTCGTTTCACTACTGAGTTCGGCATGGAGTCAGGTGGGTCCAAAGCGCTATGGTCGCCAAGCAAAATTTGGTGTGTCTTCACTTTTCAGTCAAAACACGAATCTAGAAAGCTGTTTCGTTCTCGCCACAATCAACTGGCTTATTTTAAGTCCAACCCAAAACCGCTTGGGTGTTGTATGGTTAAGCCTCACGGGCCATTAGTACAGGTTAGCTCAACGCCTCACAGCGCTTACACACCCTGCCTATCAACGTCGTCGTCTACGACAACCCTTTAGAGAGCTCGAMGCTCTAGGGATGACTCATCTCGGGGCCAGCTTCGCGCTTAGATGCTTTCAGCGCTTATCTGTGCCGAACTTAGCTACCGGGCAATGCGTCTGGCGACACAACCCGAACACCAGCGGTTCGTCCACTCCGGTCCTCTCGTACTAGGAGCAGCTCCCCTCAAT
>NZ_MUET01000099.1:0-6666 GCF_001995685.1 Salinivibrio sp. IB282
CTTAGACGGTGTATCAACGAAGCCAGACAGCTGGTAACGCGATGCCAACTCTGGCACGGGTGGCAAGCGGCGCAGCGCAGGCGCGGCCATCCAGCCCAACTCCACTAGCCACCATTGCGATGGCTGCTGGCTTGGAATGAAGGGAAGAAAAAGGCGGTAGCCTACGCGACCTTGGTGAGTCTGATTGTCGAGCCACACGGCAAACTCGGGACGAAACTGGCCATCAATCGCCAGGTATTGCCCTTTTTGCACCGAGCCTGAGAGCGATTCCGGTGCTTGATTGGCCTCAAACTGTGCCAGATGTTGGGCTTTTTGCTCGCCACGCGTCCATTGCCAATGGCTTAACTTGACGAGCAGCAGGACCACAACCACAGTCAATATCACAAACCCCATTCGCCGTCCTTGTTTCATGATTACCTATTGCGCTAAGGAGCGCTTATGTTGGTCAAAGCTATTCTGATTTGTTTACTGGTTTTTATTCTATTTAATCTTTTTCGTGCCTTGCCGGTACTCCTAAAAGGCGATAGTTCCGTGCCTTTATCGCGTTATCTCGGTCGGCGTGTGCTGTTTTCCGTGGTTGTCTTCGTATTGTTGCTGATTGCGCTCTCCATGGGCTGGATAGCCCCTAACCCGCGTCCTTACTGAGCTACAAGATATACACAAAGACAAACAAGCATAGCCAGACCACATCGACAAAGTGCCAATACCAGGCGCTAGCTTGAAAGCCAAAGTGATGCTCAGGGCTAAAATGCCCCCGCATCACACGCAGCCACACCACCAACAGCATGATGGTACCTAATGTAACGTGTAGGCCATGAAAACCAGTTAATAAATAAAAGGTGTTGCCATACACTCCGGAATCGAGACGCAGATTCATTTCTTGATAGGCGTGCACATACTCTTCACCTTGAAAGAACATAAACAGCGCCCCAAGCAATACCGTGACCAGTAAAAAGCCTTTCAGTCGCTCGCGCTGATTTTTTTCAATCGCGGTATGGGCAATATGGAGCGTGACCGATGAGGTCAGTAGGATAAGTGTGTTAAGCAAGGGCAGTCCCATCGCCGGCATCGCAGTGGTTTCAATTCCGCCCGGGGTCAACGTAAGTGGCCACTGAGCGACAAAATCCGGCCACAGCACCGCCGCGGTCATCGCGTTATTGCTCGCACCACCGAGCCAAGGGACAGCGATAAAACGGGCATAAAAGAGCGCGCCGAAGAAGGCACCAAAAAACATCACCTCAGAAAAAATAAACCAGCTCATTCCTTGGCGAAAAGAGCGGTCCATTTGCGCCGAGTACAGCCCTTGCATGGACTCACGGATCACGTCGCGAAACCAGCCGGTGAGCATAATCAAAATAAGCACGGTGCCGGCCAGCAACAGCCAAGGGCCACTGCCACCAAATAAACCACCCACGGTCGCCCCCGCGCCAGCAGCGATTAAAAACAGCGCCACGGCACCGAAAATCGGCCAAATACTCGCCGCTGGGACATAATAACGTTCAGGCGTCGCCATGAGCGCCTCCTTATTCCTCGGCGCTGGCGGTCACATCAAACAAGGTGTAAGCCAGCGTTAAGTGGTTAATGTCATCCGGCAACTCAGGATCCACGTAAAAGATCAGCGGCAAAGATGCATCTTCCCCACGTGGCAATGGCTGACGGTTAAAGCAAAAACATTCAATTTTGTTCAAGTACTGCGCCGCTAGACCCGGCGAGACCGAAGGCACGGCTTGGCCAATGGTGTCGTAGCGCGCGTTATTGGTTGCGAGATAATTAATCGTGTGAGTCGCACCAGGGTGCACTTGCATCTGGTTGACTTGGGGCTCAAACGTCCAACGCATGCCCGGGTTGATATAGGCGATAAACTCAATAGTCACCAAGCGGTCTTGGTCAATGCCCGCACTAGATGCGGCCGCCTCGGTATCGGTTTTACCATTAATCCCCGTCACCTCACAGAACACGTCATACAAAGGCACTAAGGCAAAGGCAAAGCCAAACATCACCACTGCGAGCAGCAGTAATCGGCGAGCGGAGCGGGTTGATTTAGTGGCCATCTCGCACCTCCTTGAGATCAGGCGGTGTCTCAAAGGTGTGATACGGTGCCGGTGAAGGTACAGTCCACTCCAGCCCTTCGGCACCTTCCCACGGTTTAGCGGCCGCTGGCGCGCCACCCCGTGCGCATTGAATCACCACCACCAAGAAGATAAGTTGCGACAGACCAAAGGCAAAGCCACCGATACTGACAATGGCGTTCACGTCGGCAAACTGCAGGGCATAATCGGGGATCCGGCGTGGCATTCCCGCCAGTCCCAGAAAGTGCATGGGGAAGAAAAGCACATTCACCGAAATCACCGAACACCAAAAGTGCCACTTGGCCAAGGTTTCATTAAACATATGGCCCGTCCACTTGGGGAGCCAGTAGTAAGCGGCGGCCATAATCGAGAACACCGCCCCCGAAACCAGCACATAGTGGAAGTGCGCCACCACAAAATAGGTATCGTGATACTGAAAATCGACCGGGGTGATCGCCAGCATCAAGCCCGAAAACCCACCGATGGTAAACAAGACAATAAAGGCAATCGCAAACAACATGGGCACTTCAAAGGTCAAGGATCCCCGCCACATGGTGGCGACCCAGTTAAAGACCTTCACCCCAGTGGGCACCGAAATCAGCATGGTACAGAACATGAAAAATAGTTCGGCAAACACCGGCATCCCGGTGGTGAACATATGGTGCGCCCACACCAAAAAGCTCAACCCCGCAATCGAGGCGGTGGCATACACCATCGAGCTATAACCGAACAGGCGCTTGCGTGAAAACGCAGGGACAATGGCCGAGATAATGCCAAAGCTTGGCAAAATCATGATGTAGACCTCGGGGTGACCAAAGAACCAGAAAATATGCTGAAACAAAACTGGATCGCCGCCCCCCGCGGCATCGAAAAAGCTGGTACCAAAGTATTTATCGGTAAGCACCATGGTAGCCGCGCCCGCCARCACCGGCATCACTGCAATGAGCAAAAAGGCGGTGATCAGCCACGTCCAAACAAACAGCGGCATTTTCATGTAGGTCATGCCCGGCGCACGCATATTGGTGATGGTGACAATCACATTGATGGCCCCCATGATCGAGCTGATCCCCATGATATGCAGGGCAAATACAAATAGACCGGTACTGTCTGGGCTATAGGTGGTCGACAGCGGTGCGTAGAAGGTCCAACCAAAGTTAGGGCCGCCGCCTTCCATAAACAAGGAGCCAATGAGTAGCAAGAATGCAAACGGCAGGATCCAAAAGCTCCAGWTATTCATCCGTGGCAGCGCCATGTCCGGCGCCCCAATCATCATCGGCACCATCCAGTTAGCCAAGCCGGTAAACGCGGGCATCACCGCGCCAAACACCATGATCAGGCCGTGCACTGTGGTCATTTGGTTGAAAAAGTTAGGCTCAACCAATTGTAGTCCGGGCTGGAAAAGCTCAGCGCGGATCACCATCGCCATTGCCCCACCCAGTAAAAACATGGTGAAGCTGAAAATCAGGTACATGGAGCCAATGTCTTTGTGGTTGGTGGTCAACACCCAACGCATGATCCCACGTGGTTTGTGGTGATGATCGTCATGCAGGTTATCTGGGGTAGTATCTGTCATCACGCGCTCCTAAAGATCTTCACCTGACTTTACCGCGTTGATTTGCGCAGCTTGTACGGTCTCACCAGTGTCATTGCCCCACGCATTACGCTCATAGGTCACCACCGCTGCCAATTCTTTGAGCGACAATTGCGGGCCAAACGCTTGCATGGCAGTGCCCGCTTTACCGTTGACGACAATATCGATATGGTCGACCAATCTATCCGGTTGAGTAGCAATCTCAGCGCCGGCCAACGCGGGGAACACGCCCGGCATCCCTTGCCCTTCGCTTTGGTGACACATGCCACAGCGGCTGTCATACACTTGTTTGCCGAGCGCCATCAGCTCATCCATCGGCATTTCCATGTCCAGCAAGCGTTGCTCCTCTTCGCGCGCTTTCTGCTGTGCCAAGGCGGTTTCTTGCACCCAAGCATCAAATTCCGCTTGGGGCTTGGCGATCACCACAATCGGCATAAAGCCGTGGTCTTTCCCGCACAGCTCTGCACATTGGCCGCGGTAAATGCCAGGCTTATCAATTTTGGTCCACGCCTCGTTAATAAAGCCGGGGTTGGCATCTTTCTTCACCGCAAAGGCGGGCACCCACCACGAATGAATCACATCTTGTGAGGTGATCAAAAAGCGCACCTTACGCCCAACTGGCAACACCAAAGGCTGATCGACCTCGAGCAAATAGGTATCACGCTTTTGTCTTTCATTGCGGATTTGTTCCGGACTCGAGGCAAGCAGTGAAAAGAAGGCAACGTCATGGTCAAAATAACGGTAATGCCACTTCCATTGTGAGCCCGTTACCTGCACCGTGAGTGCCGGCTCGCTGGTATCTTCCATATCGAGTAACACCTGGGTGGCCGGAATTGCCATGCCCACCAAAATCAAAAACGGCACGAGCGTCCACGCAATTTCTACTTTGGTGCTTTCATGGAACGAGGCAGGCTTTGCGCCTTTGGATTTGCGGTGGCGGATGATGGCCCAAAACATCACCCCGAATACCAGGACGCCAATCGCCACGCAGATGTAAAAGATGGTCATGTGCAGGTCATACACCTGCTGACTGATGGCCGTGACCCCTTGGGTGAGGTTCCAGCCTTCACGCTCGGCGGCCAGCGCTGAGCCACTGAGCAAAGCCATTCCCAATGCTAGGATTCGTCGTTGGTACCTCAGCACGGCTCCCTCCTGCCTCACGGCATCAATGCAAAGCCTCGCTGCCTATGGCCACATACCAACGTCTCACGCCGTAATAGCAGTCAGAGTGGCGATATCAGCAAGCCGTCGTTAAGGAAAAAACGCGATACAGCCGGTCACATTCATTAACGTTTTATTTACATTTAATTTAGGAGAGGTTTGCCTAAAGGACAAAAAAACAGCAGAAAAAGATCGTGATGCCAAGCACATACTGATACATCACGCAGGCGCGGCAGGCGGCGAACCACGCCGCACTAGAGTTCTAGGTGCAGAACCACCGGGGTAAAACGCAGACGGTAACGCGGCATCGCCGCCAGGGCACGCTGCCAAAGTCGCCAACGCGGACACGGCTTATCGAGCGGGGATTTTTCTTCCACGCGACACGCCCAAGGTAACGCATTAATAATCGCCATTCTGGGGTCGGTGAACCCGTGTTGGTAGCGCTCACAGCCGAGCTTTTGGCCCATGCGAGTATGACATTTGTCCCCCGCCAAGACCAAGCAAGCCTCAAGTTGGGGGAAATAACGGCTAATATGGTGGCAAAAAGCAGAAATGTCTTGGTTAGTGCATTCTAACAAGGCTTGATCGCAAATCAGCATCGTCGGGTGACCGGCCGGCACCGCCAACTGCGCCAACCAGTCAAGCTGCTTGACCGAGCCTTGCACCATCCGAAACCGCTCACTGGTATGAAAGAGGCGCTCACGCCAGAGCAGGGTTTCGTCCACGTCCACTTCCAACCAGCGACAGCGGCCGTTATCCAATCGATAAAAGCGGGTATCTAATCCGCCACCCACGTTAATAATCCACGCAGTGGGATGCTGGGCCAAAAACTGTTTGACGATGGCATCACATTGGCTAGTGAGTGTGGCATATAGCAGCTGGGTTTGATCGAGGTTGCGCCAATCGCATTCGGGCTGCAACACGCATCCCTGACAGGCCGCGGCCGCCATAGGATCATAGATCACCCCGTCGTCAGTCAGGCTCTCACGACTGCGCAGCCACATTGGCTTAAATAGCTTACTGGGAACAGAATGCTGTTGAGTACGCACGGACACCTCCACACACGATAATCATTGATGATAATAATTATCGTTTAACTTAGCAAGAATGCAAAGGTGTTTTTTTAACCGCGCTTTAATGGCGGACGCTCTCGCCCGCCCAGGCCAGGATCACATCCAGTCGGTATTACGGATCACCCCCACAGCGACGCCTTCAATGGTCAGCGACTGGGCGGTTAAATCCACCGAAATGGGCATAAACTCATCGTTTTCAGCATGAAGCACCACTTGTGCGCCTTTTTTCTCAAGGCGTTTGACCGTCACATCGTCATCAACACGGGCAACCACCACTTGGCCGTTGTGCACATCTTGCGTTTTGTGGACGGCGAGCAAATCACCATCGAGGATACCAATGTCTTTCATGCTCATGCCATTCACACGAAGCAGGAAGTCAGCATTAGGCTTGAATAGATCAGGAGTAACCTGATAGTGGCTTTCCACGTGCTCTTGCGCCAGTATCGGCTCCCCGGCGGCGACACGACCAATTAAGGGCAGCCCTTGCTCTTCCGGCGTCACCACTTCTTCTTCACTGATCAAACGAATACCACGCGAGGCGCCTGGGATAATCTCCAGTACCCCTTTGCGGGCCAAGGCTTTTAAATGCTCCTCAGCGGCATTCGCCGAACGAAACCCCAATTGACGGGCGATCTCGGCGCGGGTGGGGGGCATTCCTGTCTCTTCAATGTGTGCTTTAATCAAATCGAAGATCTGTTGCTGTCTCGCGGTTAACGGCTTCATGCTCTTACCTGTCTTTTTATACAGTTAACTGTGAGTATATCCAGTAAAC